>NZ_JBFTRC010000005.1:0-93054 GCF_056399325.1 Allobosea sp. 01N443 | reverse complement strand
AGCCCATCCTTGGCGAAAACATCGCGCGGATCACGTCCCGCAAGCAACTGATCCAGTGTGTCCTTCTTGATGACCATGAGCGCCCTCCATCGGCGTCACTATGGCCCCGGACACAAAATCCCTGACAGTCCCATCGCCGGCGCCATCGCTGAGGTAAAGGGTGGCTCGAAGAGTGACCGCGCCTCAGAAAAGCGTCGTCAGATTGCGCAGATGGCAAAGGACCGGCTTATGCTCAAGATTAAGGCGCAAAGCGACAAGCGACAAAATTCGGGAGACTGAATCCCGTCCCTCGCCGTAAAACTGCCAGATCTACCCTACTAGCTCAGAGTCCTATGGCCGAATTCATGACGTTGCCCACGCTGAATGTCGTCGGTTCGATCCCGATCGCCCGCTCCGAATCCTTCCAATGACAATATGTCAGAGCACTCATTCTCGATCTGTGCCGGTCATTCGAACTTTCCGGAGAGATCTGGCCGGGGACGTYGGCGTTCATTTTCATTGGCGCCATACAGGCATCTCACCCGGTGCGTTCGGCGATGGCGGTCCCTGCCGCCCAGCCTGATGACCACGCCCATTGGAAGTTGTAGCCGCCAAGCCAGCCGGTGACGTCAACCACTTCACCGATGAAGTACAGGCCATCGACTGTCCTTACTTCCATCGTCCGTGAGTTCAGTCCGGACGTATCGACACCACCGAGCGTCACCTCCGCGGTCCGGTATCCTTCCGATCCGATGGGCATGACGTCCCAGCCCTGAATGGTCGAAGCGATCGCGGCCAGCTTCTTGTCGCTTGCGTCGCCGATGGGTCCCGTCCAACCATGGGCATCTGCGAGATAGGCGGCCAATCGCTTCGGCAGAATATCACCAAGCGTATTTGCGATGCTTCTGCGGCCGTTTTCCTGTCTGGAAGCGCGCAAGTCGGCGAACACGTCCTGCGTGGGCAGGAACGCGATCCTGATCGGCTCCTTCTCGCGCCAGTACGACGAGATCTGCAGAATCGCGGGGCCGGACAGCCCGCGATGCGTGAACAGCATCGCCTCATCGAATGTGGTCTTGCCGCACGAGACCCGCGCATCCGCCGCGACGCCGGCAATCTCGCGAAACCCGGCAAGGACATCTTCACCGAAAGTCAGCGGCACCAGGGCCGGGCGCGTTTCCGTCACCGCCAAACCAAACCGGCCGGCGATCTGATAGCCAAGGCTGGATGCCCCCATTTTCGGGATGGATTTTCCTCCGGACGCGACGACAAAATGCCGGCACCGAATTTTTGCAGCCCCATCGCCGGCAAGCGTGATCGCAAAGCCGTCATCCGCCCGCTCAAGGCTTTCCAGTGTGGTTCTGAGGCGCAATTCGCATGCCGCGCGCGCCATCTCATCCATCAGCATTGCGATGATATCTTTGGCGGAATCATCGCAGAAGAGCTGCCCGAGCGTCTTTTCGTGATAGGCAATGCCGTGTTTTTCGACCAACGCAACGAAATCATGCTGCGTGTAGCGGCCAAGCGCAGATTTTGCGAAATGCGGGTTGTTCGACAGAAAATTCCGCGCGCTCGTGCCGATATTGGTGAAGTTGCAGCGCCCCCCGCCTGAAATGCGGATCTTTTCGCCGGGTGCTTTGGCCTGATCGACGATGAGAACACGCCCGCCGCGTGATGCGGCATGGATCGCGCACATCATTCCAGCAGCACCCGCGCCCAGGATGACAGTGTCGAAACGCTCAATTGGCATCGAATGCTGCTAGCCCCAGACCAGCCCTGACGGGCATTGCGCGGCATTCCGGATGACATCGCGCTACACTCGGCTTCGGGTAGATGATCCGCGACCGTCCATCAACAGTGGGACTGCGATCGAGAGTTTTTCGTGCCCGGCGCTCCCGTCAGCTTTTCTGCCTGGGAGCGAGGAAGAGAGATTCGACGTCATAGAACTGCTCCCCAAGCCCAATACCGCCCGTTCGATCCCGATCGCCCGCTCTCGTCTCCTTGCACTCCCCCTGCGTCACGGTTGCCGCTTCCGGCCTCAGCCTGGCGCGGCTATGCTCGCGGTCATGACGCAATCGGACCAGACAGCCGCCGAGCATGAGGCCGAGGCCTCGCGGACCGGGCTATGGCTGCTCGGCGGCGGCGCTTTTGCGCTGCTGCTGACCGGGCTGCTGCTCTGGTGGCGCGAGGGCGACCGGCTCTTCACCGACGGCCTCATCGCCGCCATCGTTGCCTGTTTCTGAGGCGCCCCTGCGCCGTCCGAGTTTTTTCGAGGATCCCTGTGAACCGTCGCCTCATCCTGCCTCTCGTGGTCTTCCTGGCCGGCGCAGTCGCCCTGGCGGCTGCCGCGATCCTGACTTTCAGCCCGGTGCGTCAGGGCCAGAGCGCGACCTCGAGTGTCGGCGGCCCCTTCACGCTGACGACGGCTGAAGGCAAGCCGCTGACCGACGTCGATCTGCGCGGCGCACCCTTCCTCGTCTTCTTCGGCTTCACCCATTGCCCCGATATCTGCCCGACCAAGCTCTTCGAGATTTCCGAGACCCTGCGCGCCGCCGGCCCCAAGGGCGAAAAGCTGCGCGCGCTGTTCATCAGCGTCGACCCTGAGCGTGACACGCCGGAGGTGCTGAAGAGCTATCTTGGCAGCTTCGACCCGCGCATCGTCGGCCYGACCGGCGACCGCGCCGCGATCGACGCCACGATCAAGGCCTATCGTGCCTACTCCAAGAAGGTGCCGCTCAAGGAAGGCGATTACACAATGGATCACACCGCGCTCGTCTATCTCATGGACAAGAAGGGCGGTTTCGTCGGCGCCTTCAATATCGAGCGGCCGCCGGCGGAAGCGGCGGCGGAATGGCTCAGGCATCTGTGAGGCTGCGATAGCGCGCAATCCGCGCGCCTTTGGTTCGTCTTGCTCGCGCCCCCAGGGGATAGCACCGGCGCCCCCACGGACCACGGGTGGGGCCGAAGCGAGCAGGAAGCCGGCGGGCAAGCCGCGCGGGGCCTCTGCTCCGCTGAATCGACAGGAGCGGCGCGCTTTCCGCTCAGCTCTGGGGAATGAGCGTGACGCCCGAATTTGCAAAGGAGAGCCCGACCTCGCTGCCATAGGGCAGCAGATCGCGCCCACCCGGCTGGACGACGAAGAGCTCGCCGACCTCGGTCTCGATCATCAGATCGAGGTGGTTGCCGAGATAGGCGCATTTGCGGACGGTGCCGCGCAGACCCGGCCCGGAGGCAGGTCCCATCAACAGGCTTTCGGGCCGGATCGCCGCCCGGGCCGGCCCGGCCACGAGGCCACGCGCCGGCAATTTCACCTTTGCGGAGCCGATCATCACATCGGCGATGCCTTCGGACACCTCCGCGATCGTGACTGCGACCATGTTGGCATCGCCGATGAAGTCGGCGACGAAGGGGTTGGCCGGCTCCTCATAGAGTTCGCGGGGCGAGCCCTCCTGCGCGATCCGGGCATTCGACATCACGATGATGCGGTCGGAGACGGCGAGCGCCTCCTCCTGGTCATGGGTGACATAGGCAACCGTCAGATTGAGGCTCTGCTGCAGCTCGCGGATCTCCTCCCGCACCTTGCGGCGCAGTTTGGCGTCGAGATTCGACAATGGTTCGTCGAAGAGCAGCACCTGCGGCTCGAGCACCAGCGCGCGCGCCACGGCGACGCGTTGCTGCTGTCCGCCCGAGAGCTCGGACGGGTAGCGCTTCTCAAAACCCTTGAGGCCGACGAGGGCGAGCTTGGTCAGCGCCATGTCCTGCGCCTCGGCCTTCGGGAGCCCCTTCACCAGCGGCCCGTAGGCGGCATTCTCCAGCACGCTCATATGCGGAAACAGCGCATAGGACTGGAAGACCATGCTGACGTCACGATCGGCAGCCGAGAGCCGCGTGACATCCTTGCCGCCGATCAGGACCTGCCCCTCGCTGGCGATCTCGAGCCCTGCGATCATGCGCAAGGTCGTGGTCTTGCCGCAGCCGGAGGGGCCGAGCAGTGTCACCAGCTTTCCCGGCTCGATCGTGAAGCTGATATTGTCGACGGCAGTCACCGCGCCATAGCGCATGCTGACATTGCGGAATTCGACTGAGGCAGGTCCCGCCTTGGCCATGAGAGGTGCTGCTCCTTACTTGACGGGCTGTGCGGCGGATGTGGCGAGCGGGATCGCACTGCGCCGTCCGAGCTTGCGCTCGCCGACGCCGAGCTGGATCAGGGCGATACCAATGGCCATGACCACGATCAGCACCGAGGAATAGGCAATGGCGAGCCCGAACTCGCCGGCCTCGACGCGCCCGACGATATAGGCCGTCGCCAGGTTGTACTCGGCGGAGACCAGGAAGATCACCGCGCTGACCGAGGTGATGCTGCGCACGAAGCTGTAGACGAGCGCGGAGACGAGCGCAGGGCGCAGCAGGGGCAGCACCACGCGCCAGAGCGTGGTGAAGCTGCGTGCCCGCAAGGTGATCGAAGCCTCGTCCAGGCTCTTGTCGATCTGCGACAAGCCGGCGATGCCGGAACGGACACCGACGGGCATGTTCCGGAAGACGAAGGCGATGATCAGGATCAGCCCGGTCCCGGTGATCTCGACCGGCGGCACGTTGAAGGCGAGGATATAGGCGACGCCGAGCACCGTGCCGGGGATGGCGAAGCTCAGCATGGTGGTGAATTCGAGCACGTGGCGGCCGCGGAACTGCTGCCGCATCAACAGATAGGCGGTGAGCAGGCCGAGCACCGCCGTCAGCGGGGCCGAGATCGCCGCGACCTTCAGCGTCGTGAACAGCGAATCCCACGCCGCACCCTCGAAGAATATTCCACGGCTGAAATCGATGGCGAAACCGGTGCGGTAATGCTCCAGCGTCGGCGTGTGGTCGCGGCCCATGGTCTTCACGAAACCACCCATCAGGATGATCACGTAGATCACGAAGGTCAGCGCCACCCAGGGCACGATCACCAGTGCGGAGACGAAGGTGACCGGCTTCGGCAGTTTTGCCGGCAGGCCGGAATCACCCTTGCCGGTGACGGTCGTATAGGATTTGCCGCCGAGCCAGCGCTGCTGCACCCAGAAGGCGCCGAGCGTGAAGACGAGGAGCACCATCGCGAGCACCGCCGCCTGCCCCTGATTATGAGCGGCGCCGACCACGGCGAAGAAGATCTTGGTCGACAGCACCTCGAAATTGCCGCCGAGCACCAGCGGATTGCCGAAATCGGCCATGCTCTCGACGAAGCCGAGCAGGAAGGCATTGGCGAGGCCGGGCTTGAGCAGCGGCCAGGTCACCGTTCGGAAGGTCGCCCAGCGCTTGGCGCCCAGCGTCTGCGAGGCCTCCTCCAGGCTGGGGCTGATGCCCTGCACGACCCCGATCAGGACGAGGAATGCGATCGGCGCGAAGGCCAGGACCTGCGCCAGCAGCACGCCGGGCAGCCCGTAGATCCAGCGCGAGCGCGGAATCGAAAACCAGTCATAGAGCAGCCCGGAGACCACGCCGGAGCGGCCGAAGAGCAGGATCAGCGCGAGACCGATGACGAAGGGCGGCGTGATGATCGGCAACACGGTGAGCGCGCGCATCACACGTTTGCCGGGCATGCGCGTCCGCAGYACGAGCAGCGCGCAGGCAAGCCCGAGCAGCGTCGTGATGACGCCGGTCAGCACGGCAAGGATCAGCGTGTTCCAGGCGACGCCGCAATTGGTGTTCGCGGTGACGCAGCCAAGTCCCCAGATCGAGGAATCGAACAGGCGCGCGACGAAGATGCCCGGCGCGAAGGCGCCGGCCTGATCGACAAGCGCGCTTTGCAGGATCGTCGCCACCGGGAAGAAGATGAAGAGCCCGATCAGCAGGACGATGATGCCGATCGAGCTGGTGGTGAAGATGTCGCCCCGGCAGAAGCCGCGATAGGCGAGCCCATGACAGAGCAGCAGCAGGAGCGAAAGCACCGTCAGGAAGGCGCCGAAGCCCATGCCGCCCTGAGCCGCGCCGTTGCCGCCGAGCAACGCTGCGAGCCAGGGGATACCCTGGCCCTGCAGCGTGATGGCAAAGCCCTGCGCGAAGAACAGGACCATGCCGGTCAGCCCCGCCCAGATCAGCGTCCTGCCGACCGCAGCACTCTCGCTGCGGCCGAGCAGCAGCGTCACGGCCAGCAGCGCCACGCCAACCGGCAGCAGCCAGGGGGCCGTTCCGGACAGGGCCAGCGCGAGCGCCGTGCCGACCTTGCCGAACGGATACCCCGCGAGCCAGCCGAACTGGCTGAGACTGACGCCGTCAGGCAGGTACCAGGGAATGACCGCATAGCCGAGCCAGCCGAGCAGCAGGACGAGCCGTGTCGCAGGACGCATCGCAGGGGATCTCTTCAGAGCGCTGGACGGAAAATTACTTCGGCAGCGCCTTGACCTCCTTGTCCCACTTCGTCAGCAGCCGCGTCCGCTCCGCGGACGAGCCGTATTTGACGAAGTCGTAGTCGATCATCTTCATCTCGGACATCTTCGGCGCCTGCGGAGGCACCGTCGAGTTCTTGTTGGAGGGGACCTGATAGGACTTGGCGGGAGCCGCCAGCGCCTGAGCCGCCGGGGTCAGCGCCCAGTCATAGAACTTCTTGGCGTTGTCGAGATTGCGCGCGCCCTTGATGATCGACATCGAGCCGATTTCGTAGCCGGTGCCCTCGCAAGGCGCGACCGCCTTGATCGGATCTCCCTGGACCGCGAAGACGACCGCGTCGTGGATGAAGACGATGCCGACGGCGGTTTCGCCGAGGCTCGCGGCCTTGGCGGGGGCGGCGCCCGACTTGGTGTACTGGCTGACGTTCTTGTGCAGCTTCTTGAGATAGTCGAAGCCCTTCTCCTCGCCCATCAGCTGGACCACGGTCGCAAGCAGGTTATAGGCCGTTCCCGAGGAGTTCGGATCGGCGACCTGGACGTCGTCCTTGAGCTTCGGATCAAGCAGGTCAGCCCAGCATTTCGGCTCGTTCAGGCCCTTCTGCTTGATCTGCTGGGTGTTGAAGCCGAAGCCGAGAGCGCCGGCGTAAATGCCGACGGAGCGCTTCTGAGCCGCCTTCCACTGCGACAGCGCCCAGTCGTGAAGGTCCTTGTTGACCGGCGATTCATATTCGAGGGTCAGCCCTTCCTCGGCAGCCTGGAGATGGGGGTCACCCGTGCCACCCCACCAGATATCGCCGCGCGGATTGGCCGATTCCGCCTTGAGCTGGGCATAGATCTCGCCCGCCGATTTGCGGGTCATCGCGACCTTGATCCCCGTATCGCGCTCGAACGCGGTCGACATGGCGCGGCACCATTCCTCCTGGACGCCGCAATACATGACGAGTGCACCCTGGGCCTGTGCGGGGGCCGCCGCAAAAGCAGCCCCGCTGGCCAGCGCTGCCAGGACCCCGGTCCGGAGCCATTGAAATCCCTGCATGTCATCCTCCCGTTACGTGTCGTTCTTGGTCTTGTTATTGGCTTGATAGTGACGTGTTGCCGGCAAAGATCAATCGTTCGCCTGCCGGCTCCCGATCTGCGTGACCTGTTCGAGTTCGCGGCGAAGCCCCGGCGTGCAGCACAGGATCGGGTTGCCTTTGGCAATACCGTCCCCGCTGAAGAAATCGCTGACATAGGCGCCGGCTTCGGCTGCGATCACGACACCGGCCGCAACATCCCATGCGTTGATGTGGAGTTCGGCATAGGCCTCCGTCCGGCCATTCKCGACATGGGCCAGGCCGAGCGCGCCGGAGCCACCGCGCTTCACCGAGGCGCCTGCGGCGTAGCCACGCCCGATCATCGCGACATAGCGTTCGGCCGGGATGCGCGTCGACCAGCCCAGTTCGACATAGGCGCGCTTGATATCGGTCTGCCCCGACACCTTGATCGCCTCGCCATTCAGGGTCGCGCCTTGCCCCTTGCGTCCGACATAGATCTCGCCCAGCGCCGGCGCAGAGAGAATGCCGATTTCGGGAACGCCGTTCAGCAGAAAACCGATCGAGATGCACCAGTTGCGGTCGCCGCGGGCGAAATTCGAGGTGCCGTCGATCGGGTCGATGATCCAGACCGCGTCCGAGGCTTCGCCGCCACCCTCTTCGCCGATGATCGCATCCTGCGGGAACATCACGGCAAGGCGCTGCCGCAGGAAATCCTCGACAGCACCATCGGCGACGGTGAGCCAGTCCTGGGCGCCCTTCATGGTGACGCCAAGGCTTTCGCTCTTGTTGAAATAGTCGAGCGCCATGAAGCCGGCCTGCTGGACGAGGCCCAGCACGGCATATTGGCGCAGATCGAGTTCAGCGGGCGTCATGATCAGATCGCCCCGAGATCGACAGCGACCGGCTTGCCGCTGCGAGCGGATTCGGTCGCCGCATCGGCCAGGATCTGTGCCTTCAGGCCATCTTCTCCGGAGGGCAGGGGCGCCGTCTTGCCCTTCAGGGCGGCGACGAAGGCATCGAGTTCGGCGCGATAGGCGGCGGCATAACGCTCGAGGAAGAAATTCTGCACCGGGTCAGCCCGGAAGCCGGCGCCGGTTGCGATCTCGACCGTGGTCTCGTGGATATTGCCGGCCCGCAGCATGCCCTTCGAGCCATGGACTTCGATGCGTTGGTCGTAGCCATAGCTGGCGCGGCGCGAATTCGAGATCTGCGCGATCTTGCCTGACGCCGTGCGCATCAGAACCGCAGCCGTATCGACATCGCCGGCCTGCCCGATCGCCGGATCGACCAGCGCCGAACCGAGCGCGAAGACCTCGACGGGCTCTTCGGCGAGGAGGAAGCGGGCCATGTCGAAATCATGGATCATCATGTCGCGGAACAGGCCGCCCGAGCGCTTGACATAGTCGACCGGCGGCGGCGAGGGGTCGCGCGAGATCACGCTGACGATCTCGATCGCGCCCGCCTCTCCGGCCCGCAGGCGGTTCTGGAGCGCAGCGAAGCTCGGGTCGAAGCGCCGGTTGAAGCCGATCATCAGCGGCCTGCCGGTCTTGGCGACGGTCTTGAGGCATGCCCTGATGCGCTCGGCGTCGAGATCGACCGGCTTTTCGCAGAACACCGCCTTGCCGGAGGCGACGGCGGCCTCGATCAGATCGGCATGGGTGTCGGTCGGCGTGCAGATCAGGACCGCATCGAGCGTCGTGTCGGCGAGAATCGCGTCGAGACTGGCAACTGTCGCGCCGGTCTCGGCTGCCAGCGAGGCCGCCGCATCCGCAAAGGCGTCCGCAACCGAAACCAGCGTCGCGTCCTTGCGCGCCGCAAGGTTCAACCCATGAATGCGTCCGATCCGGCCGGCACCCAGCAATCCCATGCGCATCGTCATATGTCCTGTCGTCAAGGCTGTGGCTGCGGCAGCGTTACTGCCGCGCTCCAAGAATCGTCTGGTCGAAATCGATGTTCGAGCCAGTCATCAGACCAGATTCGGCCGAGGCCAGATAGGCGACGGCGTGGGCGACCTCTTGCGGATCGAGCAGGCGACCGAAAGGCTGGCTCGCCGCGGCCTGATCGAGCCAGCCATCCTGCGCGTCATGGCGCAACCGCATGATCGCGTCTTCGCCCGGCGTCGCCATCCAGCCGATATTGAGACCATTGACCCTGATACGGTGCGGCATGAGCCCGAAGGCGGCGTTGCGGGTCAGCGTCGCCAGCGCCCCCTTCGAGACGCTGTAAGCGCTCAGGAATGGCTGGCCACCGTGCGCTGACATCGACTGGATGTTGACGATGGCGCCCGCGATCCCGAGCCGGCACATCAGCTCGGCGGCGCCCTGGATCAGAAAGAAGGGCGCACGCAGATTGACCGCCATGATGCGCTCATAGAGCTCGGGCGTCGTCTCCAGGATGGAGCCGCGATCCGTGTCGCCGGCGGCGTTCACCAGGATGTCGAGACGACCGAACGCCGCCTCGGCGGCCGGAACGATTGACTTGACCTGATCGAGATCGGAAAGATCGGCGGCGTGGAAACGAACATCGCAGCCAGCATTGCGAAGATCGCGGGCAACGGCCTCGCCGCGCTCGCGATTGCGGCCGGTCAGCAGCAGGGAAGCAATCCCGCGCGCCTGGAACTCGCGGGCGACGGCTTCGCCAAGCCCCTGGCTGCCACCGGTCACGATGGCGGCCTTGCCGGTCAGATCCCGACCGAATTCGTTCTTCCCTGACACCTGACGCCACGCTCCCCAGCGAAATTTTGATATGAATGGATTGTCTTTGTCTGATTTTGGAATAAACATTCCGCCGATCAGCGCTTGAAGTCAAGGCGCTTTAACGGAACCGGCATGTCATCAGGATCACAGCCTCAGCCCACGGACAGGCCGGAATTCGACCGTTTCGTCGCTTTGCTGCGGGAACGGCGGCCATCCCTGCCGAAGCGACTGAAGCAAGTCGCGGATCATGCGCTTGCCCATCTCGACGACATGGCCTTCGGCTCCACCGCGCAGATCGCGGAGAAGGCCGGCGTGCAGGCCTCGACGCTGGTGCGTTTCGCACAGGCGCTCGACTATTCCGGCTTCAGCGAACTCCAGGAGGTGTTTCGCTCGCGACTGCGCCGGCATGCCGCCGATCACCGCGCGCGCCTGGCAGCCCTGCGAACGGCAGGAACAGGCTCGGGGGGCGGCGCAGCCCTGCTCGACGGCTTCATTCAGGCGAGCGAAGCGTCGCTTGCCCAGCTCAGGGCGGCTGTCAGGCCCGACCAGCTGGAAGAGGCGGCTGCCTTGCTGGCCAGGGCGCAAACCATCGTCCTCGTCGGCGCGCGACGCATGTTCCCGGTGGTGTCCTACCTCGCCTATGCCTTCGGCAAGCTCGGCATCAGGGCGGTGCTGGTCGACCATGTCGGCGGCCTCGGCCAGGAGCAGGCCGCCTTGGCCGGCCCAGCCGACGCCATTCTGGCGATCAGTTGCGCGCCCTACACCACTGCCACGGTCGAGATCGCTGCCGCCGCCCATCAGCGCGGCATTCCGGTGTTGGCCCTGACCGACAGCCCGCTCAGCCCGCTCGCCGAAAACTGTGATCTCTGGCTCGATGTCGCGGAGGCGGATTTCGGCGCATTCCGCTCGATGGCGGCCAGCTTCACCCTGGCGATGGCGCTCGCGGTCGCTACTGCCGAACACGCCGGCGTCAGCGCCGATCCCGATCTCGCAGGTTAGTGCGGAAGGCCGAAGCTCCATGCCCGTCGCCCCTCAGCTCGACGTCATCACGATTGGCCGCTCCTCGGTCGATCTCTACGGCCAGCAAATCGGCGGCCGGCTTGAAGACATGGGCAGTTTCGTCAAAGCGGTTGGAGGCTGCCCGACCAATATCGCGATCGGCACCGCGCGCCTGGGCCTGAAATCGGCCGTGATCACCCGCGTCGGCGACGAGCAGATGGGCCGCTTCATCCGCGAACAGCTGGAGCGCGAGGGCGTCGAGACGAGCGGCCTGATCACCGATCCCAAGCGGCTGACCGCACTCGTCATCCTCGGCGTCCGCGACGAGAAGACCTTCCCGCTGATCTTCTACCGCACCGACTGTGCCGACGCCGCATTGCAGGAAAGCGAGATCGACGAGGCCTTCATTGCCTCCGCCAGGGCGATCGTCGTCACCGGCACKCATTTCGCCATTCCCAACGCCGCCGCGGCTCAGAAGAAGGCGATCGCGCTCGCCCGCAAGCATGGCCGCAAGGTCGTGTTCGATGTCGACTATCGGCCCAATCTCTGGGGACTTGCCGGGCACCAGGCCGGTGAGGAGCGCTATATCCGCTCCGAGACGGTGACCGAGCATCTCCAGGCGATCCTGCCCGATTGCGACCTGATCGTCGGCACGGAGGAAGAGCTCCACGCCGCCGGCGGCTCGGAGGATACGCTTCAGGCCATCCGCACGATCCGGTCCCTGAGCGCCGCGACGATCGTTTGCAAGCGCGGGCCGATGGGCTGCGTGGTATTTCCCGGCGCGATCCCCGCCTCGCTCGAAGACGGAATCAAGGGCCCCGGCTTTCCGGTCGAGGTCTACAACGTGCTCGGCGCCGGCGACGCCTTCATGTCCGGCTTCCTGCGCGGCTGGCTGCGCGACGAGCCGCTTGCGACCTGCTGCGCCTTTGCCAATGCCTGCGGCGCCTTCGCCGTCTCCAGGCTGCTGTGCTCGCCGGAAAGCCCGACCTTCCCCGAGCTGCAATATTTCCTTGCTCATGGTTCGCCGCACCGGGCGCTGCGCCGGGACGCCGAGATCAACCATGTGCATTGGGCGACGACGCGCCTGCCGCAGCCCGCGGGCGTGATGGCGCTCGCCATCGATCATCGGGCGCAGCTCGAGGAGATGGCCGACGCGGCAGGCGTGCCGCAGGAGCGGATCACCCATTTCAAGACGCTTGCGGTGAAGGCGGCCGCCCGGGTCGCCGAAGGACGCCCTGGCTTTGGCATGCTGGTCGACGGCATCCATGGCCGCGAAGCCCTGTTCCGGGCGGAGGATCACGGCTTCTGGATCGCCCGCCCCCTCGAACTCCCCGGCTCGCGCCCACTCGCGCTGGAGACCGACGCGACAGGGTCTCTCGGCGCCACCCTGGCCGAGTGGCCGGTCAGCCATGTCGCCAAATGCCTGTGCTTCTACCATCCGGATGACCCCGAGGCTCTCAGGAGTGCGCAGGAGCAGGTACTGAAGCGCGTCGCCCTCGCCTGTCGAMAGGTCGGGCGGGAATTGCTGGTCGAGATCATTGCCTCGAAGCACGGACCGGTTGCTGACGACACGGTTGCTCGGGTGATGACGCGACTCTACGCCATCGGCATCAAGCCCGACTGGTGGAAGCTCGAGGGCCAGCCCTCCCCGGCCGCATGGCGCGAGATCGATGCGGTCATCGCGGGCCATGACCCCTATTGCCGCGGCGTGTTGCTGCTCGGGCTCGACGCGCCGGAAGAGACGGTCGCGCAGGCCTTCCGGGCAGCGCAGGGCTCGGCATCGGTCAAGGGATTCGCCGTCGGCCGCACGATTTTCGGTGAAGCGGCGCGCGGCTGGCTTGCCGGCGGACTCGACGATGAGGCCGCAACGACGATGATGGCAGAACGCTTCGCCAGGCTGGTCGCAGCCTGGCAGGAACGCTGAGGAACTCCCAATGGGTACGATCCGCCTCACCATGGCGCAGGCGCTGACACGCGCCATGCAGGCACAGAAGACGGTGATCGACGGCAAGACCGTGCMGATCTTCGCGGGCGTCTGGGCCATCTTCGGGCACGGTAATGTCGCCGGGCTCGGAGAGGCGCTGCATGCCGCTCGCGACACGCTGCCGACCTATCGCGCCCATAACGAGCAGGCCATGGCGCATGCTGCTATCGCCTTCGCCAAAGCTTCGCGCCGGCGCCAGATGATGGCGGTGACGAGCTCGATCGGACCCGGTGCCACCAACATGGTCACGGCCGCCGCCGTCGCGCATGTCAACCGCCTGCCGCTGCTGCTGTTGCCGGGCGATGTCTTTGCCGGGCGCCTGCCGGACCCGGTGCTGCAGCAGATCGAGGATTTCGGCGACGGCACGGTCTCCGCCAATGACTGCTTTCGCCCGGTCTCGCGCTATTTCGACCGGCTGACACGGCCGGAGCAGCTGATGCCGGCCTTCGAGCGGGCCATGGCCGTCCTGACCGATCCGGCCGAATGCGGGCCGGTGACGCTGGCGCTCTGCCAGGACGTGCAGGCCGAAGCCTATGACTATCCCGAGAGTTTCTTTGCCGAGCGGCTCTGGACGCCACGCCGCCCACGCCCGGACGAGCAGGAGCTGGTCGAGGCCGTCAGACTGCTCAAGGCGGCGAAGAAACCACTCGTCATTGCCGGCGGCGGCGTACTCTATAGCGAGGCCGAAGCCGCGCTCGCCGAATTCTGCGAGGCGCACGGCATTCCCGCCGCTGAGACGCAGGCCGGCAAGAGCAGCCTCGGGGCAACCCACAGGCTCAATCTCGGCGCCATCGGCGTCACCGGCACGGCCGCCGCCAATGCGCTGGCGCGCGAGGCCGATCTGGTCCTGGCCGTCGGCACGAGGCTGCAGGATTTCACCACCGGCTCCTGGGCACTCTTCGCCAACCCGGCCTGCCGGATCGTCGGGCTGAACACGCAGGCCTTCGATGCCGGCAAGCACCGCGCGCTTCCGCTGGTCTGCGATGCCCTGGCCGGCCTCTCCGAGCTGGCTACCGCACTGGCGGGACATCGCGCTCCGGCGGCATGGACGGAGCGGGCGGAATCCGAGGGCAAGACCTGGCTTGGCCTCGCCGCGCGCTACACCGATCCCGGCAACCAGCCCCTGCCGAGCGATGCGCAGGTGATCGGCGCCGTGCAGCGCTGGAGCGAGCCGTCCGATGTCGTGCTCTGCGCCGCCGGCGGACTGCCCGGCGAGTTGCACAAGCTCTGGCAGGCCGGCGCGCCCGGCGGCTACCACATGGAATACGGCTATTCCTGCATGGGCTACGAAATCGCCGGCGGGCTCGGCGTCAAGATGGCCGATCCGAGCCGCGAGGTCGTCGTCATGGTCGGCGACGGCTCCTATCTGATGATGAACTCCGAGATCGCAACCTCGGTGATGCTCGGCCTGAAGCTGACGATCGTCCTGCTCGATAATCGCGGCTACGGTTGCATCAACCGGCTACAGAATGCGACGGGCGGCGCCTCCTTCAACAACCTGCTGCGCGACACCCGCCACGAGACGCTGCCCGCAATCGATTTTGCCGCGCATGCCGCTTCACTCGGTGCCGTCGCCGCGAAGGTCGGCAGCCTCGCCGAACTGGACGAAGCGCTGCGTGCAGCCCGCGCGCATGCGTGCACCACCGTCGTGGTGATCGATACCGACCCGCTCGCCTCGACCGATGCCGGCGGCCACTGGTGGGATGTCGCGGTGCCGGCAACCTCCGCGCGCGCCGAAGTCCGGCAGGCGCGTGAGCGTTATGAGACCGCGCTGAAGTCACGCCCCTGATCCCGAAGGACACTTATCCATGCCCATCCGAATTGGTGCCAACCCGATTGGCTGGTCGAATGACGATCTCCAGGAGATCGGCGGCGCGACATCGCTCGAAACCTGCCTCGCCGAGGCGCGTGAAGCCGGCTTCACCGGCATGGAGCTTGGTCACAAGTTCCCACGGCAGCCGGCAGCCCTGAAGGCGGCTCTCGCCCCCTTCGGCATGGACTGCATCTCGGGCTGGTATTCAGCTGAACTGCTTCAGCGCGACGCCGACGAGGAGATGCGCCATCTGCGGCCGCATCTCGATCTGCTCAAGGCCATGGGCTCGACCGTGCTGGTCTTCGCCGAGACCTCGAATGCGATCCATGGCGACCGCTCGAAGCCGCTCTCGCAGCGCCCCGTGATGAGCGCGCAGGACTGGGCCGAGTTCGGCCGCCGGATCACGCAGGTTGCCGAGCGCACGCTGAGCGAAGGCGTCCGGCTGGTCTATCATCACCACATGGGCACGATCGTGCAGAGCGAAGCCGATATCGACGCCTTCATGGCGGCGACGGGCCCTGCCGTGCATCTCCTGCTCGACACCGGCCATGCCACCTGGGGTGGCTCGGACCCAGCCGCGCTCGCCGCGCGCTATCGCGAGCGGATCAGCCATGTCCACGCCAAGGACGTGCGCGCGCATGTCATGGCGCAGGCCGCGGCGGAAGGCTGGAGCTTCCTTGATGCCGTGCTCGGCAAGGGCAGCGATCTCGGCATCTATACCGTGCCGGGCGACGGGATGGTCGATTACCCCGCCGTGTTCCGCGCATTGCCGGGCTATTCCGGCTGGGTCGTGGTCGAAGCCGAGCAGGATCCGGAAAAGGCCCATCCGCTGACCTATGCGAAGAAGGGCGTCGCCCATCTCAAGCACAGCCTGAAGGAGGCCGGGCTCGTCTGAGGCCCGGATGCGCCATGTCGAAGCTGCTCGTCAAACCATCCGCCCCAGATCAGGACGGCCGCATCCATCATGTCACCCCGGAATCGGCCGGCTGGGGCCATGTCGGCTTCGAAGTCTACCGGCTCGCCGACGGCCAAGTGCTTGACCGGGAGACCGGAGACCGGGAGGTCTGCGTCGTCCTGCTGTCCGGAAAGGCCGCAGCCATGGCCGGGGGCACCGATTTCGGCATCATTGGCGGTCGGTCCTCCCCGTTCGAACCCGACCCCTGGTCGCTCTATGTACCGGCCGGATTGTGCTTTGCCGCGACGGCGCAGGGCCCCTGCGAGCTGGCGATCTGCTCGGCGCCGGGAAAACCGGGTTCAAAACCCCGGGTGATCGCGCCAGGGGATGTCGGCTGCATGACGCGCGGCAGCGGTACGAACACCCGCCATGTCCGCAATATCCTGCCGGAGACCGAGCCCGCCGAAGGGCTGCTCGTCGTCGAGGTGATCACCCCGTCAGGCAACTGGTCGAGCTATCCGCCGCACAAGCACGACCAGGACAGGCTGCCGCAGGAATCGCTGCTGGAGGAGACCTATTACCACCGGCTCTCGCCGCCCCAGGGCTTTGCGCTGCAGCGCGTCTATACCGACGACCGTTCGCTCGATGAGACGCTCTGCGCCGAGGACGGCGATGTCGTGCTGGTGCCAAGGGGCTATCATCCGGTCGCAGCACCGCACGGCTACGAGCTCTATTATCTCAACGTGATGGCGGGTCCGAAGCGGGTTTGGAAGTTCGCCAACGATCCGGCCCATGAGTGGATCGTCAAGCCCTGAACGGTCAGGCGCGGCGGGTCGCGCGAGTGCAATCCGCCGCTTTGCGATGCCCCGGCGCTCAGCGGCGTTTCCGGATTTCCCGCAAGCGTTCGATATCGGCGCAGAGACGCTCGGCGATCTCCGGGGGATATCCACGCAGCACCCGGCCCCGTTCCAGCGAGGGTAGCCACAGCAGATAATCGACATCCCGCTCGTGGCACCATTCCGGCGAAGAAATCGCGACCATCTGCCCGGCCAGATCAGACCAGATCATGCGTTCCCCGCCGCCATTATCCTTGGTCATGCCCAGCCCCCCGCTGGATATTCAGAACAGCGTTACCTGATGTTTGTTCCAATCACCTAGTATTTTGGCCATTCTAATTCTTGCGTTGCTCCTCTCTCAGAGAGTCTGACGTGATATTTCTCAATAATACTTGATATTCCGAAACCCTGAATTCCGCGACCGGCCCCATCGGCAATCACAGATCCGCCGCAAGTCGGGACCCTTCCAAAATATACGACCCAAAGACCCCGAGAACGATTTTCACAGTACAAATAAATCATAACATCGGTAAAATACCAGAGGATCATCTGACTGGATCGCTGAAGATGGCTTGGGGTCTCTTTTCAGATACTCCCGCCCTTCGGCGGAAGCTACGGGCCAACACGACTTGCACTCGCCTGAGAGGGTCGTCGCGCGCGGCCGCCGACATTACGCCATGGCCGGCATGACCCTTGGCCAGTCCAGCATCTCCCTTGCGTAACGATCTCGTGAGGAAGACCATCACCAGGCGATCGCGAGCGCCCTTGCGTCCCGCGTCACGTTGAAATATCCTCACTTGTAGATTTTATAACTATCACCCGAGCAATGCCCCGATCCGAGCGATCCACTTCCCCCAGCCCGGCTCCGCGCCCTCGCGGTCGGCGGCTCAAGGACCAGATGTCGGGCCGCGAGGCTTTGCTTCTCGCTGCGACGAGCGCCTTTGCGCGTCATGGCTATGACAGCGTAGATCTGCGCAGCCTGGCCGCGGCCGCCAAGGTCGACCCCGGGCTGGTGCGTGTGCATTTTGGCGGCAAGGAGGGGCTCTGGCTCGCGAGCATCGACCATGTCGCCTCGTATACGACGCAGCTGCACGCCGAGATCCGACGCCTGACGGCCGAGACACGCCCGCTCAGGGACCGAGTGACCGATGCCATCCGCCTGACGGTGCTTTTCCATTTCAGCCACCCGGAACTCGGCCTCTTCATCGCGCAGCAGGCGAGGGAGAGCGGGGCGCGACTGGCCGCATTGAAGGAACTCCTGCTTCGTCCCGCGCTCGATGCCTTCTTACCGCTTCTCGATCAGGCGGTTCGCGAAGGTGTCACGCATGCGAGCGACCCCTTCATCGCCTTCTCGATTCTCGCCGGCGCATTCTTCTGGCCCTCGACCGCGCCCGACCTCGTTCAATCCCTGTCCGCGAGCCCGATGGATCGCGGACAGTTTCAGGAGCATTTCCTTGAGAATCTCGTCGCCGTATTCCTGTCCAAGCCTGACTAGAGGGAGGACACCCCTGCCTCATGCCCCCGCAAAGACGATGAAGGCTGCCCGCGCTTCCGGTGGGCAATGCTCGTGGTTGGATACGGGCCTTGCTCATGGAAGACTGCGCGATGCCCCGACGGCGACCGCGCCGCGACCTGCACCACTGGAAGGATGCGACGGATGACCACCTACACGCCGCGGCGCCGTTTCGCGCTCTTCAGCCTTGCCTTCATCTGGCCGCTGCTTGGCGCAGCAACCCTGGCCCAGGCGCAGGGGGCCGCGCCCCCGCCTCAAGTGACCGTGGTCGAGGTCAAGGCCGGCAAGGTGCCGCTGACATTCGAGTATGCCGCACGCGTCGAGGCCTCGCGGGAGGTTCAGGTCCGGGCCCAGGTTGGTGGGATTCTGCTGAAGCGGAACTTCGTCGAGGGCGCCGAGGTCAAGGCTGGCGACATCCTCTTCGAAATCGACCCGAGGCGCTACGAAGCGGACGTCGCCAAGGCCAAGGCACAGCTCCAGCAGGCGGAGGCACAGCTCGCCCAGGCGACGCGTGATGCCGAGCGCTATACGCGGCTGGCCCTGACCGGCTCCGGCACGGAAAAGGCGCGCGATGACGCCCTCTCCGCCAAGGAACTCGCAACGGCTTCGGTCGCCGTCGCTCACGCCGACCTGAACGTCGCGGAACTCAATCTCGGCTACACCAATGTGAGGGCGCCGATCAGTGGGGTCACGAGCCGCGAGGAGTTGCCCGAGGGCAGCCTGATCGGCACCACGGGTGACAGCAGCCTGCTCACCAAGATCACCCAGCTCGACCCTGTCTACGTCATCTTCAACTCCAGCGAGAGCGAAGTGGCCGAGGTCAGGGCCCTGCTCGAGGCACAGGGCATCTGGGAGCGTGCCGGGGAGGTCCTCTCGGTCAAGCTCACCTACGGCGATGGCCGCGTCTATGCGCAGCCCGGCGTCATCGATTTCGCCTCCTCCGGCCTTGATCCGGAAACCGGGACGCTGCGGCTGCGTGCCGTTGTCCCCAATCCCGAGCATCGCCTGCTGCCCGGCCAGTTCCTGCGCGCGATCGTGATGGGGGTCGTGCTCAACGACGCCATCGTCGTTCCGCAGGCGGCCGTCTCGCAGGGACCGCGCGGACAGTTCGTCTACACGGTCGACAGCCAGGGGAAGGYCGAAGCCCGCCCCGTCGTACTCGGACGTCAGGTCGCCGACGGCTGGATCGTCACCTCGGGCCTCAAGCCCGGCGACAAGCTGATCACGGAGGGGATCATCAAGGTTCGTCCCGGCGCGCCGGTCAGTATTGCCGCCGCGGCGCCCGGAGCTGCCAAGCCATGAATCGCTTCTTCATCGACAGGCCCGTCTTCGCCGCCGTTATCTCGATCGTCATCGTGCTTGCCGGCCTCGTCGCGATCCGGGCGCTTCCGATCGCGCAATATCCCGAGCTGACGCCGCCGCAGATCGTCGTCAGCGCCACCTATCCCGGCGCCAGCGCCGAGACGATCGCGCAGACGGTGGCAGCGCCGCTCGAGCAGCAGATCAACGGCGTCGAGGGCATGCTCTACATGCAGTCCTCGAACTCCAGCAGCGGCCAGATGTCGCTGACGGTGACATTCGCTCAGGGCACCGATCCCGATCAGGCCACGATCAACGTCAATAATCGCGTCCAGCGCGCGACGCCGACCTTGCCGCAAGAGGTCACCCGGCTCGGCGTGACGGTCAGCCAGCGCTCGACCTCCATCCTCGGCCTCGTGGCGATGTATTCGGAGAACGACCGCTTCGACACGACCTATGTCGGCAACTATGCCCTGCTGAACGTCATTGACGATCTGAAGCGCATTCCTGGCGTCGGTGACGCGGCATTGCTCGGCCAACGCGACTACTCGATGCGGATCTGGCTGAGCCCCGACAAGCTCGCCCGCTACGGCCTGACGACCACCGATGTCGCGGCAGCCATTCGCGAACAGAATGCCCAGTTTGCAGCCGGCCGCTTCGGCGATGAGCCGAACGACCCATCGACCCCCTTCACCTATTCCGCCACGACCCAGGGGCGTCTCCCGGATGCCGAGGCGTTCGGCAACATCATCCTGCGCTCCGACATCAACGCGGCGACGCTCAGGCTCAGGGATGTGGCGCGGGTCGAGCTCGGCTCGGCCAGCTATACCGTCGACAGCAAGCTCAACGGCAAGCCTGCGGTGCCCCTTGCGGTCTATCTTCAGACGGGAGCGAACGCGCTCTCGACCATGGAGGCGCTCAAGAGCCGCATGGACGAGCTGAAGCAGTCCTTCCCGGAGGGCATGGCCTACAGCATTCCCTACGACACGACGAAGTTCATCCAGGTCTCGATCGAGGAGGTGGTCAAGACCTTCGTCGAGGCCATCGTCCTGGTCATCCTCGTCGTCTTCCTCTTCCTGCAGAACTTCCGGGCCACGCTCATCCCGGTCATCGCGGTGCCGATCTCGATCATCGGCACCTTTGCCGGCATGTACATGTTCGGCTTCTCGATCAACCTGCTCACCCTGTTCGGCCTCGTCCTCGC
This sequence comes from Allobosea sp. 01N443, assembly GCF_056399325.1. NCBI lineage: Bacteria > Pseudomonadati > Pseudomonadota > Alphaproteobacteria > Hyphomicrobiales > Alloboseaceae > Allobosea > Allobosea sp. 01N443. The sequence continues at coordinate 72,443 of NZ_JBFTRC010000005.1, read as the reverse complement.
CATCGGCATCGTCGTCGACGACGCGATCGTGGTTCTGGAGAATGTCGAGCGCATCATGGCGACCGAGCACCTGTCGCCGCGAGAGGCTTCGATCAAGGCGATGAGCGAAGTCACCGGGCCGGTCATCGCGATCGTCCTGGTGCTGTGCGCGGTCTTCATCCCCGTGTCGTTCATGGGCGGGTTGGCCGGCGCGATGTACAAGCAGTTCGCGGTCACGATCGCACTGTCGGTCACGATCTCGGGCATCGTCGCGCTGACCCTGACTCCGGCTTTGTGCGCGCTGATCCTGAAACCGGGCCATCAGGAGCCGGCATTGCCGTTCCGGCTGTTCAACCGCTTCTTCGACAAGCTGACGAACGGCTACGTCTCCGGCGTCGGCTTCCTGGTCAAACGCTTCGCCATCGGCCTTGTGCTCTTCGCCGTGCTCATCGCCGGCACCGGCATCCTGTTCCGGACCATTCCGGGCTCGCTGGTTCCAGACGAAGACCAGGGCGTGCTGCTCGGGGTGGCCATCCTGCCTCCGGCCGCCTCGCTGAACCGCACCGTGGCGGTGATGGATGAGGCTGCGACCAATATCGGCAAGCACCCGGCTGTCGAAAACGTCTTCGCCATTTCGGGGTTCGACCTTCTCTCCGGAAGCGAGCGGACCAGCGCCGCCACGACCTTCGTGACGCTGAAGGACTGGAGCGAGCGCCGAACCCCGGACCTCGATGCGCGCAACCTGGTCAAGACGTTCACCGGCATGAATATCGGGATCAAGGACGCCATGGTCCTGTTCTTCAATCCGCCGCCGATCAGCGGGTTGAGCACCACGGGCGGGTTCGAACTCTATGTGCAGGATCGCACCGGAGGCGGCGTCCAGTCGCTCTCCGCCGCCACCGCACAACTGGTCGAAGCCGCCTCGAAACGTCCCGAACTGGCCGGCGTGCGCACGACCTTCGACACCGGCGTTCCGCAGTACCGGCTCGACCTGGACCGCGACATGGCCAAGGCGCTCGGCGTGCCGATCAGCTCCGTCTTCGAGACGATGCAAAGCACGTTCGGCAGCCTCTACGTCAATGACTTCACGCTCTATGGGCGCAACTACCGCGTCAACCTGCAGTCGGAGGCCGCTTTCCGTCAGGCACCGAAGGATCTCAAGCAGGTTTTCGTGCGCTCGAGCAACAACAAGATGGTGCCGCTCGATACGCTGGTGAAAGCCGTGCGCGTCGCCGGCCCCGACCAGTTCGAGCGCTTCAACGCCTTTGCCGCGGCCAAGGTGATGGGCAATCCGGCGCCCGGATACACATCGGGCGCGGCGATCGCTGCGATGCAGGAGGTGGCGCGCGAGTTGCCGCAGGGCTTCCAGATCGCCTGGACGGGCTCGGCCTATCAAGAGCTCGCCACCAGCGGGACCGGCTCGCAGGCCATGATCTTCGGCATCATCATGGTGTTCCTGATCCTCGCCGCGCAGTACGAGAAATGGACCCTGCCGCTGGCGGTCATTCTCGCGGTTCCATTCGCGCTGTTCGGGGCGCTGCTCGCGGTCTGGCTCCGCGGCCTGACCAACGACGTCTACTTCCAGATCGGCCTTGTCACGCTGATCGGTCTGGCCGCCAAGAATGCCATCCTGATCGTCGAATTCGCCGTTCTGGTGCGGCAGGAGGGCATGAGTGCCGCCGAGGCCTCGCTCGAAGCAGCGCGGCTGCGCTTCCGGCCGATCGTGATGACCTCGCTCGCCTTCATTCTCGGCGTCGTTCCGCTCGCGATCAGCAGCGGAGCGGGCTCCGCGAGCCGGCACTCGATCGGCACGGGCGTGATCGGCGGCATGTTGGCGGCGACCTTCATCGCCACCTTCTTCATCCCGATGTTCTACCGGCTCATCGACTGGCGCGACCCTCGCCCGGCCAAGGATGCAGGGTCGGCGGCGAAAGTCGGGGTGACGGCGGAGAAGGCGGGAAGCTMGATCTGAACCTCGGACCGGTCTCGTATCCACCTCGCTCACGTGGCGCGCGGCCGGGATGATCGCGCGCGACAAATCGGGTGTCGGGCACTAGGCTCGACGCCGCAACCAGCACGATGTGATGGGACACACCATGAGCGAATTCAGAATTGCCGTCGTGATCGGCAGCCTTCGTCGCGATTCCTTCAATCGCAAGCTTGCCACGGCCATCGCCAAACTCGCCCCGCCCGAATTCAGGTTTCATCAGGTCGCGATCGGCGATCTGCCGCTCTACAATCAGGATGACGACGCGAACCAGGCCCCGGTCGTGAAGCGACTGAAGGCTGAAATCACCGGCTCCCAGGGCGTCATCTTCGTCACTGCCGAGTATAACCGCTCCATCCCCGGCGTGCTGAAGAACGCGATCGATCAAGCCTCGCGGCCCTATGGGCAGAGTGCCTGGGTCGGCAAGCCGGCCGGTGTTCTCGGCGTGTCGGTCGGCGCTATCGGAACAGCGATTGCGCAGCAGCATCTGCGCAATGTCCTCGCCTATCTCGACATGCCGACGCTCGGACAGCCGGAAGTCTTCATCCAGGCCAAGGATGGGTTGTTCACCGAGAGCGGCGAGATCGGTGATTCCAGCCGGGCTTTCCTGCAAGGCTGGATGGATGCCTATGTCGCCTGGGTGAAGAAGCACTCAGCCTGAGGCGCCCTTTCTGGGAAAATCTAACGACGACATCCCGGCTCTGTGCCGTTGAAGCGGCCTGACCGGGATGAGCGCCGAGCTTGCGCCGGCCTCCTGCGCACGCCATTACGCCCCGGCGAGAAAGGCCTCCGCCTGCCGAAATGCCGCTGCGGCCTCCTTCACGGCGCGTGCGGCGTCGGCATTCGCGATTGTTCGCGCGGCCTCGTCGAACAATTCCGGCCTGGGCGATTCCGTCCTGAACCGCCCCAGAGCCGCGAGCCCCTGCGCAATCAGCCGCCGATCCTCGTCCCCGAGCCCTCCCTCAGACATCAACCGCTGCAGCGCCGTCGCCGCGATGCCGAGATTGAGCACGCCAAGCAGGCCATGCGTAGCGCCGCCATCGCCCTCTCCGGCTCGGGCGAGGTGCAGAGTGAGGCGCATGATCTGCCGGGTCATGCCCTGATCCCAGCTTGCCCCGCGCCTGGCCTGCGGATTGGCGAGGAGCCGCTCGAGGTCTCGCCGGATATCCTCGCGGGTCCTTGCCGCGTGCCGGTCATGCCTGCGCGGCAGCAGAATGAAGCTGCTTGTCACCAGCACCGCAGCGGCGACAAGCGCGCCGGCCTCGCTCAGGATTGCGGCGGGTCTGGTGACGGCCGGCAACACCGCCTGGCTGGCCAGGAGAAAACACATATTGGCGTCGATCGCCGCGATTGCCGTCCTGCGGCTCGCGCGCGCCAACCCTCCAAGCAGGAGGAACGGGGCCACAGAAACCAACAGCTCGGGCACGGTCTGGACATGCGGCTGCACGCCGAAGCGATAGATCAGGGCAGCCACCACCCCAGCCAGCACCCCCTTCAGCATATGCGGCGCAATGGCCTGCGGCTGCGCCAGCGAGCCCAGGACCATCGAGAAGATGCAGACTCCCAGCGCTGCGAGCTCCGCCACCGGCCAGTTTGCAGCATAGGCCGCAGAGGCAGCCAGCCAGGTGGCCAACCCCGACACCGCGCCGGCGGTGGTGCCCAGCGACCAGTCGCCATGGGGATTGTGCAGGAAGACAGGCACCAGGCCGGAGAGCTCATCTCCGGCCGGGCGGTCCGCACTGAGCGCGGCTTCTGCTGCGACCAGCCGCCGCAGACTGTCCGACAGGCGGGGATCCAGCCCTTCGGCACGGGGCACCTCCCCTTGCGCCTCTGTCTCCCGTTCGAAACGTTGCGCCAACCGGTCAAGTTCTGCCAGAGCCCTGGCGTTGGTCTCCTCCGACGCCTCGCGCGACGCAGCCGCGCGCCCTGCCGACATCACCAACAAGGCGGCCGCGACCAGTGCATCGACGCGCTTGCGACGCCGCGAGCCCCGCAGCGAGCCTGCCGTCATCTGATCCGCCGCCTGGGTGACGCTGCTCATCTCGGCGAGAAGCTGCCGTTCGGCTACGGCAACCCGATCCTGCGGAACGCCCTGGAGCGCCAAGGCTGCGAACCGCACCGCTTGCCGGGCCATCAGCCGCGCCCGGGACATGAGAGCAGAACGCGATGCTGACGGCGTGAATAGCGCCGTGACCAGCGTCACCACCGCCACGCCGATCAACGTGCACTCAACCCGTGCAATGGCGATGTCCCAGGATCGTTCCGGAGAGAACACCGTTGGCAGGATGACGATGGCCGCGGTCATGCCGCTCATCAAGGCGCCATAGGCGGTGACGCCGCGCAGCACATGCGTCAGCGCAGTGTTGAAGCCGACCCAAAGACCAAGCGCGAGCAACAGAAAATAGTGGTTGGGAATCAGATGCAGCAGGCCGAAGCCGACGGCTGCACCAATCAACGTTCCGAGAATCCTGAGAGAGCCACGGGCGAACAAGAGCCCGCGCGAGGCTTGCGCCACAACCCAGACCGGCATTGCGGCCCAATAGGCGTTGGTGATCTGAAGCGACGATGCGAGAGCAAATGCGAGCCAGGCGGCAAGAGCCAGCAGCGCTGCTTGCCGGAGGCCCGCACCATCCAGCCCCAGCCGGAGCAAGGGCGAGGACCTCACGGCCACGGCTCGCGCATGTCCTGAGCAGCCTTCTCCAAGCGGACCTCATGTCGGTCGGTTGCCCGGCACCAAGCCCGGCGGGCGTTCACGCCACCATACCGCATGAGGCCGGTGGACGAGCCTGCATCGGCGGGCACGACCATGTCGATGACTGTGACCGACCGTTTCCAGCGCAGGCAGATTGGAGCTGCACCAATGATAGTGTAGGATTTGTGGCTACGGATGCGCCGGCCGGCCTGCTGCGTGTGGTGGGGCGAACCGAACCCGAAGGAGGCCCTTCGATGATACGCTTGGCCTTGACGACCGTCCTGCTTCTCCCCCTCCTTTCCCATCCAGTCATTGCCGCAGCAGACGCCACCTCCGGCGAGAAGATCTTCCTGCGATGTCGTGCCTGCCACCAGATCGGCGAGACCGCGAGGAATGCGGTCGGCCCGAAGCTCAACGGCCTGATTGGGCGCCCGGCAGGGTCCGTCGAGGGCTACAGCTACTCGGCTGCCAACAAGAACTCCGGCATCACCTGGGACGAGCCGACGTTCCGCGATTACATCAAGGCGCCTCAGGCCAAGATCCCCGGTACGAAGATGGTGTTCCCCGGCCTGAAATCCGATCAGGAGATCGACGATATCGTCGCCTTCCTCAAGCAATTCGACGCCGACGGAAAGAAGAAGTAGCCGCCTTCGACGCGCAGGTGCGGCGATAGCGCGGCTGGCTCAACGCCGGCCTCGATTGACAACCAGCGAACGCGGCCGGACAATATTCAGCGACCATAGGCTGAGAAGCGGAGCGCTTTGCAGCCTGGGCGGGAGCTTTGCGTCACATGTGACGCGCAATCGTCTGACGAACCGGGAGGTTCGGCGATGGCGAGCAGGAAGCGACGCTTGAAACCGGTTGACGCGCTCGTCCGAGCCCGCGCCACGCGATCCCTCTGCGCCATCCCTCCAGTCTTTCTCCCTGCCCCGTTCTCGCCGCTCCCCGGCACCGCCATGAGCAGGCGGTATCGTTCTCGGGCCGACGAGAAGCCCGCTTTCACGACGTCGCCACGCTCCTATCGCGTCGCGGCGCCGACCGGACCCCGTTCATCGCCGCCATAGGCAAGGGTGACTGACCATGGGTGTTGCCGTCGTACTTGCRCTGGTCGTGGTCGGCTCGGTGGCGTTCCACCTGCTAAGCCCATGGTGGTGGACCCCGATCGCCTCCAACTGGCACTATATCGACAACACCATCATCATCACCTTCTGGATCACCGGCACCGTCTTCGCTGCCGTGGTGCTGTTCATGGCCTATTGCCTGTTCCGCTTCCGCCATCGCGAAGGACATCGGGCAGCTTATGAGCCGGAGAACAAGCGGCTGGAATGGTGGCTCGCGATCGGGACCGGCATCGGAGTCGCCGCCATGCTGGCGCCTGGCCTCGTCGTCTGGAAGCAGTTCGTGACGGTGCCGGCCGATGCCGCAACGGTCGAGATCGTGGGCCAGCAATGGCAATGGAGCTATCGCCTGCCCGGCGCCGATGGCCGGCTCGGAGCGACCGACGTAACCCTTGTCAGCCCCGAGAACCCGCTTGGCCTCGATCCAAAGGATGCGCGCGGCCAGGACGACATCATCATCCAGGGAGACCAGCTTCACCTCCTGCTCGACAAGCCGGTGAAGGTGCTGCTGCGCTCACTCGACGTCGTCCATGATTTCTACGTGCCCGAGTTCCGCGCCAAGATGGACATGATCCCGGGCAACGTCACATATTACTGGTTCACGCCGACCCGTACCGGCACGTTCGAGGCGCTGTGCGCCGAACTCTGCAGCACCGGCCATACCTTCATGCGCGGTGGCGTCGTCGTCGAGCCGGAAAGCGAATACCGCGCATGGCTGCAGCAACAGAAGACCTTCGCACAGCTCACCGCAGCGGCGCGGGCGCAGGCGAGAAACTAGGGGATGGAAGACGGCTGAGCCTCCGACGAGGCGTGCCATCTGATGGAGAGCGGGAGGCGGTTTGATGGTCGATGTGCCGAGTGACGCTGCCGGACCTCTCTCGACCGCCGAGGTCGAGGATGTCGAACTCTATCATCCGAGAAGCTGGGTCACGAAATATGTCTTCTCCCAGGACGCCAAGATCATCGCGATCCAGTACTCGTTGACGGCGCTGGCGATCGGCCTCGTCGCCCTCGTCCTGTCCTGGCTGATGCGGCTGCAGCTCGGCTTCCCTGGCCTCGTCTCCTTCATCKACCCGGAGCGCTACTACCAGCTCATCACCATGCACGGCATGATCATGGTGATCTACCTGCTGACCGCGCTGTTCCTCGGCGGCTTCGGCAACTACCTGATCCCGCTGATGCTCGGCGCGCGCGACATGGTCTTTCCCTATGTCAACATGCTGAGCTACTGGATCTATCTGCTTGCCGTGCTGGTGCTCGTCGCCGGTTTCTTCGTGCCGGGCGGAGCGACCGGAGCCGGCTGGACCCTCTATCCGCCGCAGGCGATCCTCCCCAACACGCCCGGGCAGCCCTGGGGCATCATCGTGATGCTGGTCTCGCTGATCCTCTTCATCATCGGCTTCACCATGGGTGGGCTGAACTATGTCGTGACCGTGCTGCAAGGCCGGGCGAAGGGCATGACGCTGATGCGCATGCCACTCACCATCTGGGGCATCTTCACCGCGACCGTGATGGCGCTTCTGGCCTTCCCGGCTCTCTTCGTCGGGGCGGTGATGATGCTGCTCGACCGGCTGATCGGAACGAGCTTCTTCATGCCGTCCATCGTGGCTCTGGGAGAACAGCTCCCCTATCGCGGCGGCAGCCCGATCCTGTTCCAGCATCTGTTCTGGTTCTTCGGGCACCCTGAAGTCTACATCGTCGCATTGCCGGCCTTCGGGATCGTCTCCGACCTGATCAGCACCCATGCGCGCAAGAACATCTTCGGCTATCGCATGATGGTCTGGGCGCTGGTGGGGATCGGCGCGCTCAGCTTCGTCGTCTGGGCGCACCACATGTATGTCAGCGGCATGCATCCCAGTTTCGGGTTCTTCTTCGCGACCACGACGCTGATCATCGCCATCCCGACCGCCATCAAGGTCTATAACTGGGTGCTGACGCTCTGGCGCGGCGACATCCATTTCACCTTACCCATGCTGTTCGCGCTCGGCTTCATCGTCACTTTCGTCAATGGCGGTTTGACCGGGCTGTTCCTCGGCAATGTCGTCGTCGACGTGCCGCTCTCGGACACGATGTTCGTCGTCGCGCATTTCCACATGGTGATGGGTGTCGCTCCGATCCTCGTCATCTTCGGCGCGATCTATCACTGGTATCCCAAGGTCACCGGGCGGATGCTCGATACCACCCTCGGAAAACTGCATTTCTGGGTCACCTTCCTCGGCGCCTACCTGATCTTCTTCCCGATGCACTATATCGGCCTGATGGGCGTGCCGCGCCGCTATCACGAGATCGGCGACATGGCCTTCGTTCCGGCATCGACGGCGACGCTGAACGGCTTCATCACCATCGTCGCCCTGATCGTCGGCGCCGCCCAGCTCGTCTTCGTCTTCAATCTCGCCTGGAGCCTGAAGCGAGGCCGGCCAGCTGGCGGCAACCCCTGGCGCGCGACCACGCTGGAATGGCAGACGCCCGAGACACCGCCGGCCCATGGCAACTGGGGCAAGACGCTGCCCGTGGTCTATCGCTGGGCCTATGACTACAGCGTGCCCGGCGCCGCAGAGGATTTCCTGCCGCAGAACCAGCCTCCCGATCCGCAAACGGCGTGAGGAGGGCAGCATCGTGGTCGTCATCCTCCTGTTCATGGTCCTGATGGCAACGCTCGCCGGATGGTGGCTGTCGCATCAGCGGCTGACAGCCAAGCCCTGGCTCGAAGTCGGGGTCATCGACGAGGCCGGAGATGCGGGGACGCGATCCCTCCTGATCGCGAAGCTCGGCCTCGGCGCCTTCCTCGCCCTCGCCGGCTCGCTCTTCGCGCTCCTGATCAGCGCCTATTCAATGCGCATGAGCATGACGGACTGGCGCTCTCTGCCGATGCCGATCGTGCTCTGGTTCAACACCGGGCTGCTCATGCTTGCGAGTGTCGCCCTGCATTCGGCGGTGATCGCCGCGCGGTGCGACGAACCGTCGAGCATCCGCTCCGGACTGCTGGCTGCAGGGGTCTGCTCGCTGGCCTTCCTCGCCGGACAGGTGCTGGCCTGGCGCGAACTCGCGGCTGCCGGCTATTTCAGCGCGGCGAACCCGGCGAGCGCCTTCTTCTATCTGGTCACCGCAATCCACGGCCTGCACATGCTTGGAGGTCTCGTGGCGCTGGGGCGGACGACGGCCCGGTCTTTCGCGCCGACCGAGAGTACCCCCCAGGCATCGGGCGCCTTGCGCCTCAGCGTCGAGCTCTGCGCGATCTACTGGCATTTCCTGCTGCTGGTCTGGCTCATTCTCTTCAGCCTGCTGATGCGCTGGACCGACGACCTGATCGAGATTTGTCGCGGATTGCTGAGCTAGGAGGCGCGACCGATGAACGAGCTATCGCCAACCGCCCTGAAGCCCGAAAGCATAGGTCTCACCGGCTGGAGCGGTGTCGAGGCGGACTGGTCCGCGGATCAGCGAGCGTTCAGGACGGCCTCCTGGGGGAAGGCCATGATGTGGATCTTCCTGCTCAGCGACACCTTCATCTTCGGCACCTTCCTGATCTCCTACATGACGGTCAGGATGTCGACAGTCGTGCCCTGGCCCAATCCGAGCGAGGTCTTCGCGCTTGAGATCGGCGGCCACCACCTGCCGCTGATCCTGATCGCCATCATGACCTTCGTGCTGATCAGCAGCAGCGGCACCATGGCGATGGCCGTCAATTTCGGCTACCGGCGCGACCGCCGGAAGACGGCGATCCTGATGCTGCTGACCGCACTGCTCGGCGCAACCTTCGTCGGCATGCAGGCCTTCGAATGGTCGAAGCTGATCGCGGAAGGGGTCCGTCCCTGGGGCAATCCCTGGGGCGCCGAGCAGTTCGGATCGAGTTTCTTCATGATCACCGGCTTCCACGGCACCCATGTCACGATCGGCGTGATCTTCCTGCTGATCATCGCGCGCAAGGTCTGGCGCGGCGATTTCGACCAGGAGCGCCGCGGGTTCTTCACGAGCCGGAAGGGCCGCTACGAGATCGTCGAGATCACCGGCCTGTACTGGCACTTCGTCGATCTCGTCTGGGTCTTCATCTTCGCGCTGTTCWATCTCTGGTGAGGTCGCCATGGCTCAATCAAACACTCCGCACGGCGATACGCAGCAGCACCCCATCCGGCTCTATCTCGTCGTCTGGGCCTGGCTCTTCATCCTCAGTGCCTGCTCCTACATGGTCGATTACTTCGGCCTCGTGGGCTATCTGCGCTGGTCGCTGATCCTGCTCTTCATGGCGCTGAAAGCAGGGTTGATCGTCGCAGTCTTCATGCACATGGCCTGGGAGCGCCTTGCGCTCGCCTACGCGATCCTGCTGCCGCCTGCGGCGTTGATGGTCTTCGTCGCGATCATGGTCTTCGAAGCGCACTACACGCTCTTCAACCGGCTGGCATTCTTCGCGACGGGATGACGTGCCCGACCGCCCGGCGCGCTACGCCACGACCAAGCAAGCGGCCTCCCCTCCCGACGGCCCCGGGGCAGGCGGTCAGGAGGGCGAGGACGCACCGCTATCAGGCGTTGCCGACGCTGCCATAGACCATGCGCCCGCGATGGAACGTGGCGCTGCGTGCGGGCAGGCGGGCGACCGCCTCGGCGGAGCAACTGGCGCCGACCAGCGTGAAGGCTGCGTCATCGCCGGCCCTTGGCCAGACGCGATTGCCGCCATTATCCAAGGGCAGCACCCCGCCGGTGGCAATCGCCATGGCACGCGACAACCGGAACTCATCGCTGCCCCGGTAGAGCTGAGCATACAGGTTGGCTTTTTCCAGCATGTCGGCGCAACCGAACGGCGACCAGTGATCGATCACGCTGTCGGTCCCGGTCATCACGAAGACGCCTGCTTCGCTCAACCGAGGCAGCGGCATCATCAGGCCGCCGATCGGTACCGTCGAGGCGATGGTCATCTGCTGCGCCGCCAGACGGGAGGCGGTTTCGGCCAGAGCGTCCGGAGGGAGCGTGGTGAGCGCGAAGGCGTGGCTGATGGTCACCTTGCCGCGCAGTGCCGGATTCTTCTCCACCGTATCGATCATGTGGTTGATCGCGGCCACACCGGCCGGATTGGTCTCATGCAGGTGGATATCGACGCCTTTGCCGGTATCGAGAGCGATCTGGAACATCGCGTCGAGCGATTTCTGCATCGAACCGTCGACATTGGTCGGGTCCAGGCCGCCGACATAGTGCACGCCCATCTGCATGGCTTCGCGCATCAGGCCGTCGACCTGGGAATGCAGCAGGCCGTGCTGCGGGAAGGCGACGATCTCGCAGCTGAAATCGCTGCGGTGATTCTCCAGCGCGCGCTGCAGGTGCTCCAGGCTCTTCAGCCCGCTGACCGGGTCGATGTTGCAATGGCTGCGCGCCACGGTCGTGCCCTTGGACTGCAGCAGGGCAATCAGCTGCTCGGCGCGCTGTTGCGAGGTCGGCAACAGCTTGGGGAGCAGAGTCTGTTCCAGCGCGATCATGTCCATGATGGTCTTGCCCTGGCGCGGTCGCGGCGCCTGCCACGGGCCACCGTAGAAGGTCTTGTCCAGGTGAATGTGCATGTCGCGCATCGCCGGCAGCATGAGCTGGCCATGCGCCTGATAGCGCGGCACGCCGGCGGGCGGAGCGGTGTTTGCCGGGTGCAGCGCGGCGATCTTGCCGTCCTTGATCTCAAGCGTGTGGAGCGCGGTGCGGGTGCCGATGACCGTGTCGCCATCATACGCGAAGCCTTCTTCAAGCCGCACGTCGCTCAGGTAGTAATGCCGATCGGTCAGCGTGCTCGCGCCGGCCTCGGACGGGCGGCCGGCGCTGGCCGGTGCTGCCTTTGCAGCACCGCTGGCCAAGCCGATGACCGCGCAGGCGGTGGTGAGTTTTCCAGTCTGACTGAGAAAGCTCCTGCGGCTGTGTTGATGGACACTTTCCACGTTCGTTTCCTTAACCCAGGGGTTGGTCTTTTCAGCCCCTAGATTACGAATGGGCCGCCCGGGTTGGCAGCGATATTTGCCAATGCTGACTATTCGATTTGGCAATGAAGCCGGTCGGGATCACGCATCAGCGCAATCCGGCCACTCATCGCTCCAGCCGGCAGAATTCGGCCAGTCTTTCCGCCAGTACGATGGCCGCAGCAGGCGCGTTGTCGCGGTAATACAACGCCAGCTCGAAATCGTTCACCTCCGGCAGTCCTTCTGCCGCGCCCAGCGTTCGGTGGTCGGGCAGCCGGCAGCCGGCCGGCAGCAGCGTCACGCCCAGCCCGGCGGCGGAGGCGGCAGCGAGGGCAGCCAGGCTGGCGCTGCTGTAGCTTACACGCCAGCGAATGCCAAGGCTGTCCAGCGCCTGGCAGAGCTCCTCGCGATAGAGACCGTTGAGCGGGAACACCGCCAGCGGCACCGGCGAGCGTTCGATGGCCGGGTGCGCCTGGCTGTCCAGCCATAGCAGCGGTTCGAGCCTGGCCGCGCGCGGCGGCTGACGGCGGCGCTGCTTGACCAGGATCAGGTCCAGCTCTTCGCGCTCATAGGCGCTGCGCAGATCGGCGCTGAGGCCGCTGGTGACGTCCAGCCTCAGATGCGGCTGCTCACGGCTGAATGCCGCCAGCAGGTCGACGGTGGGGACCGTAAAATCCTCCGGCATGCCCAGCCGCAGCACGCCGTCGCGCCAGAAGCCGGTCAAGGCGTCATGCGCCTCCTCGTTCAGGGCGATGATGCGCCGTGCATAGCTCAGCAGCCGCCCACCCTCCTCGGTCAGCTCGACCTGATGCGAGGAGCGCTCGAAGAGCGGCTTGCCCAGCATCTCCTCCAGGCGCCTGACCTGCTGGCTGACGGTGGACTGCGACAGGGACACGCGGTCGGCGGCGCGGGTGAAGCTTTGGCTCTCGCAGACCGCGACGAAGCTGAGCAGCAGCTGCGGGTTGAACATCGGATAGCGATTCATGCACCCGCCGCCAGCATTTCATGAGCCGATTTGCCCGATACTAGGCGGTGCGGGTGGTCATGGCCAAGGCGAAGCAAGCCTTCGCGGGCGAATATCCGCGCGTTGGCGTCGGACTCAGCAGCCGCTGAATCCCGTCCTTGAGCTGCGCGCGGCAATCTGCCCGGCACTGGCCTTCGCTCACTGCGCCTGTCGGCCAGACGGAGCGGCGTTGGTGCTTGGCGCCACTGAGGGTCCCCTCAGCAGTGATTCGGAAAGATCTCCGGGATCGAGAGACATCTGTCGGTAAGCCCCTGTTCCCGGGAATAGCGGGCCATGGCCTCGATCGCCGTGCGGTTGGGCTCGATCCCATAGGGCCAGTAATCCTTGCCCATGACCTCTTCGGTCTGGCGCAGCGCCGCCTCCTGCCAGGGCAGCATCGCCGTGTCATAGGCAAACTGATGCAGCTCGTTGGCGGCGAAGGCCTTGGCCTGCTCGAAGGCCACGGTCAGCGACGCAGCCAGGTCGGGATGGCGATCGGCGATGTCGGAACGGATGCCGATCAGATGCATCGGCGGGAACAGGCCGGTCTTTCGGAAATAGGCCCTCTCAGCCGCCGGAACATCCGGAAACAACCGCCGGATCGCCGGATGCCCGTCGGCGAAGGCCTTCGGCGCGCGCGGCGCGATGATGGCATCGAGCTTGCCCTCGAGCAGCCACTGCCAGAGCGTCTCGCCGGCGGGCAGCCGCGTCGTCTCGAACCGGGCGGGCAGGGTGACCGGCACCTTCTCCTCGCGACCGGGCGCATCGATGCCGCCGATGATCCAATGGACTGCTTCCGGCCGCACGCCATATTCGTCGGCGAGGAGGCCGCGCACCCAGACATTGGCCGTGAGCTGATATTCCGGGACGCCGACGCGCCGGCCGGCGAAATCCTCCGGCCGCTCGATCCCGGAATCGCTGCGGACATAGAGCGCGCTGTGGCGAAATTTGCGCGAAACGAACAGCGGCAGCCCCAGATAGCGACAGGTGCCGCGCGAGCGCAGCAGGAGGTAGGTCGAGAGCGACATCTCGGTTATGTCRAACTCGCCTCCAAGCATGCCGCGCAGGAAGACCTCCTCCGGCGGGAGCACCGACCAATTGAGCGTATAGCCCTTCGGCCGGAACATGCCCGCGATCAGCGGCCAGGTCCGGTCATAGGCGCCGCAGCCGACGGTGAGCCGCGTGTCCACTCCCAGGGGCCCGTTCATCGGTCGGAATAGCCGGGGATGATCAGCGCATCGATGATGTAGCGACCGCCGGCCGCGACAACGGCAGCGCCCCGCTCCAGCTCGGCGAGCAGCTCGTCGACGCTACGGACCGAAACAGCCCCTTCGAAACCCTGCGCGCGCGCCAGCCCGATGATGTCGGGCGCCGGGTCATCCAGCCGCTGGCCGATCCACTTGTTCTCGACCGGCCGGCCGCGCTGGCGTGCCATGCGCTCCTGATGGACCTCGTCGTTGAAATAGGACCGGTTATTGGCGACGACGAGCAGCATCGGCACGCGCTGATGCGCGGCTGTCCAGAGTGCGTTCACGCCCATCAGGTAATCGCCGTCGCCGATGACTCCAATCGTCATCCGGCCGCTGCCCTTCAGCGCAATCGCGGCGCCGATCGTGTGGCCAGGCCCTGTGCCGACGGCGCCGCCGCCATCCTTGCCGAGAAAATCCAGTGGCGTGCGGAACCGGCAGGCGCTGCGCGGCCAGCCGAAGGAGAGACGGGCGAACGTCACCTCCCGATCGCGCGCGAAGGCAGAGATCGTGAAGGCCATCTGTTCGGCGTTGAAGGGCGCGGTACGGTCCGGGCCCTCCGAGGCTGTCTGCGTCCAGTGGCTGCCTTCGGACACCAGTGACGGCGCCGGTTGCCAATCCGTGCCGACAGCCTCCAGCAACTGGCTGACGAAGCGATCCGGATCGGCCGCGATCCTGACATCGCAGGCCGGCAATGCCTGATGGTCCATGCTCCAGCCATTGGCGACATGGCCGTCGAGCGAGCAGTGGACGATCGCGGCCGTCAGCGGCTCCTGCGTCTGCGAGGCACCGCAACGGGCGCTGAGGAAGCCGGCCAGATCGTGCCAGTCGAGGCTGACGATGGCATCGGCCTCGCGCAGCAAGTGCTGCTCGGCGTCGTTCGGGCGCTCGCCGACCGGGGCCAGCGCATGAAGCCGGTGCTCGGTCGGAAAGCCTGACGCATTATGCGTGGTCGTCAAAACCGTCGCCCCCAGCCGCTCGGCCAATGCGATACGGCGTTGCCAATCGCCGGCATGGCGCGAGACCCGGCCGATCAGGAGCAGGGGCGCACGCGCATTGCGCAGGATGTCCAGGGTCCGAGCGATGTCCTCGGCGGGAGCCGCGGCCGGCCGCGGCGGCGCAAAGCGGCGGATATCGGGAACCCTTACCGCGCGGTCGAGCCGGCTTTCCTGCATCTCGGCGTCGAGGCAGACATAGACCGGGCCGGTCGGAGCGGTCCGCGCGATCTGGTCGGCGCGCAGCACGGATTCGACCGCGGCCTCGGCCGAGGCCGGCTGGTCGTCCCATTTGGTGTAATGCCGGACCAGCGCGCCCTGGTCGCGCGCAGTGTGGATCCAGTCGATCCAGGGCCGGCGGCGATGCGCGTCGACCGGGCCCGTGGCTCCGAGGATCAGCATCGGCCGGCGATCGCACCAGGCGTTGAAGATCGTCATCGTCGCATGCATCAGCCCGACATTGGAATGCAGGATGACGGCCATCGGCTCCTGCGCCACCCGCGAGAATCCGTCGGCGATCGCCACCGCGTGTTCCTCGTGCAGGCAGATGATCATCGCCGGGTCATGGTTGCCGAGGTGGTTCACCAGGCTGTCATGCAGGCCCCGGAAGCTCGCGCCTGGAACCAGTGCGACATATCTGTAGCCCAGCGCCCTGATCGTCTCGGCAACGACGTCGCTGCCCCATCTTTCGGTCGCCGGCGCCACGGCGCCCCCCTCGGTCTGCATGGTCATGTCCATCTGGCTGTCGCGCTTATTCGCTGAAGACCTCGTCGCGGCCCTTACGGATCGCCGGTAGGATGGCGACGGTGAGCATGGCGAACGCGATCAGGATGAGGATGGCGGCGATCGGCCGCTCGACGAAGGTCATGGGGTTGCCGCGCGAGATCATCAGTGCCTGACGGAGGTTTTCCTCCATCATGCGTCCGAGCACGAAGCCGAGGGTCAGCGGCGCCGGCTCGAAGCCGAACTTGGTGAGGCCGTAGCCGAACACGGCCAGCGCTCCCATGATCAGGATGTCGGCCGGCTCGTTGTTGATCGAGTAGACGCCGATGCAGCAGAAAATGACGATGCCGACGAACATCAGGCGATACGGCACTTTCAGCAGTTTCACCCAGAGCCCGACCGCCGGCAGATTGATGACCAGCAGCATCAGGTTGCCGACCCACATCGAGGCGATCAGCCCCCAGAACAGGTCGGGCATCTTGGYCATGATCTGCGGGCCAGGCACGATGCCGTGGATCGTCATTGYGCCGACCATCAGGGCCATCACCGCATTGGGCGGGATACCGAGCGTCAGCAGCGGAATGAAGGAGGTCTGAGCTCCGGCATTATTGGCCGATTCCGGCCCGGCGACGCCCTCGATCGCGCCGCGGCCGAACCGGCGCGGATCGCGGGCCAGCTTCTTCTCGAGCGTGTAGGAGGCGTAGGGCGCGAGCACGGCACCGTTGCCCGGCAGGATGCCGAGGATCGAGCCGAGCAGGGTTCCGCGCAGGATCGGCTTGGCCGAAGCGCGCAATTCCTCGGGGCCAGGCAGCAGCCGGCCGATATGGGTCTGGCGTACCTGCCGTGACTCGCCATGCTCGAGGCTGCGAAAAACCTCGGCGATGCCGAACAGCCCCATGCCGAGCAGGGCGATCTCGATACCGTCGGCGAGCCAGGTCGCTCCGAAGGTGAGGCGCAGCTGGCCGGTTGTCAGGTCTGGCCCGACAGTCGAGAGCAGCACGCCCACCAGGATCATCACCACGGCCTTGAGCACGGATCCGCGCGCTAGCAGGACTGCGAATGCGAGCCCCATCAGCATGAGCGCAAAATACTCCGCTGGCCCGAAGATCAGCGCGATGCTGGCCAACGGCGCGGCGAGGGCGGCAATCACCAGTGTCGCAATCGTGCCGGCGACGAAGGAGCCTATCGCCGAGATCCCAAGCGCAATGCCCGCTCGGCCTTGGCGCGCCATCTCATGGCCGTCGATTGCGGTGACGACAGCGCTCGACTCGCCGGGGATATTGAGCAGGATCGAGGCGGTGGAGCCGCCATACTGGGCGCCGTAATAGATGCCGGCCAGCATGATCAGCGCGGCGGTAGGATCGAGCCCGAAGGTCAGCGGGAGCAGGATAGCGATGGTCGCGATCGGCCCGATCCCAGGCAGGACGCCGATCAGCGTCCCCAGCATGCAGCCGGCAAAGCAGAGCAGGATATTGGTCGGCGACAGCGCGATGCCGAGGCCGTGGCCGAGATTCTGCAGGAGTTCCATGCGCGCCTCAGAAGTTGATCGAGAACGACGGGAGCACCAGCATCGGGATCGGCTGGTTAAGCGCGAAGCGGAACAGAAGGGCACAGGCGACCGTCATCGCCAGCGCAAAGACAATGAGCTCGCGCGGCCTGACCTCACGCGAGCCGAAGCCGGCGACGAGCATGGCAAGCGGCGCCGCGACGATGAAGCCGGGCTCACGGATCGTCGCGGCGAAGAGCACGATTCCGGCCAGTACGAAGGCCGGCCCGCGCAGATGCCAGCGTTCGAGCGCGTCGCCATCCTCGATGAAACTCAGCACGACGAGGACAGCACCGCCGATGCCGATCGCGATCGCCGTCCAGCGCGGCACCATGGCCGGGCCGATGACGCGCAGCGTGCCCTGCGCGAGATTGCCGAGCATCAACACGACGACGGTCGCCGCTGCGATGAGGATCAGGCCGGAGACCAGATTCTGCGGAGAACGCACGGCGCGTTTCCACCGGGGGAGAGGCTCGGACTGGCTCATGACATTTTCGCCCTGGCTTGGGAGGCGGCGCGTTGCGGCCGGCTCGGCGTCATTCGACGGTCACGCCGACGGTGCGCACCATCTCGCCCCATTTGGCGACCTCAGCCTTCAGATAGGTCGCGACCTGGGGAGCCGAGCGGACATGGAGTTGGTAGCCCATGCCCAGGAGCTTCTCCCGCGTCTGCGGCTCGCTGACGATCTCGTTGATCGCGGCGTTGAGCTGCTCGACAATGGCCGGCGGCGTCTTGGCCGGGGCGAGCACGGCGACCCAGGATTCGGCGACGAAGGGGAATCCGGACTCGGTGTAGGTCGGAACATCGGGCATCGCCGCGACACGCGTCTCGCTCGCAACGGCCAGTCCCTTGAGCTTACCCTCCGCGACCTGCGGGATGATGCCGAAGGACGATGCAACCATGTCGACCTGGTTGCCGAGTGCCGCCTGCACCGAGAGCGCGCCGCCGCGGAAGGGAATATGCGAGGCCGGCTGCATGGCGAGGCGTTTCAGGAAGTACTCGGTCGCCAGATGCGAGCCCGAGCCGACACCGGCGCTGGCGAAGGTGATCTCCTCCTTCTTGGCCCAGGCGAGATAGTCCTTCAGATTGCCGGGCTTCGATGGATGCGTCGCGATCGTCTCCGGCGACGAAACCGCAATGGCAACCGGGATGAGCTGATCGAGCGCGTAGTCGCGCTTCTTGTAGAGCGTCTCGTTGATGGCGATCGCCGTCGAGGTGACGAGCAGCGTCAGCCCGTCGGGCTTTGCATGCGCGACGATTGCAGCGGCCGTATTGCCGCCGGCGCCGGCCTTGTTCTCGACGGTGACCGCCTTGCCCCATTTCTCGTTGAGCTTCTGGCCGACAATGCGTGCGAAGGTATCGACGAAGCCACCGGCGGCAAAGGCGACCGTCATGTTGATGCGGTCGGACGGGTAGGCCGGCGCCTGCGCCGAGGCGAGGCCGGCAGAAGCCGAGAGCGCGATGCCGGCTCCGACGAGACGGGCGGCAGCGCCAGTGAGACTACGCATGTTTCTCCCTCCGTTTATGTATTTTTATGACCCGCGAGCAGTCACGCGGTCTTTCCGATCGCTCCTGTCAGCTTCTTGCCGGCCGCTTCAGGTTGACGTGGATGTGCTTTTCTTGGGTGTAGCTGAGCAGTTCTTCGAGGCATTCCTCGCGACCCAGACCTGATTGCTTGTAGCCCCCGAAGGGTGTGCCGAGGAAATGCCGCGAGACCTCGTTGATCCAGACAAAGCCGGCCTCGACCTCGCCGGCGAGACGGTGCGCGTTGCGGACGTCATTGGTCCAGATCGAGCAGGTCAGCCCGTATTCGACGCTGTTGACGGTCTCGAGCATGCTTGCCTCGTCCGACCAGCGGAAGACCGCAAGAACCGGTCCGAAGACCTCCTCGCGCGCCAGCCGCATCGCAGGCGTCACCTCGGTAAACACGGTGGGCTCGACGAAATTGCCGTTGGCGAGCGCCGGATCGAGCGGGCGGCCGCCACCACAAAGCAGGCTCGCGCCCTCCGCCTTGGTGTCCGCGATGAAGCCCATCACCTTGTCCAGCTGGGCACGGCTGATGATGGCGCCCATCGTGGTCGCCGGATCGGTCGGATCGCCGGGGCGGAATTGCTTCACACGCTCGGCGATACGCGCCACGACCGCGTCGTGGATTGCCTCGTGGATGAAGGCCCGGCTGGTCGAGCCGCAGGACTGGCCGCACCAGATGAAGTTCATGCCGGCGACCACGGCGGCCGCGACCTCGTCGGGATCGGCATCGGCAAGCGCGATCAGCGCATTCTTGCCGCCGAGTTCGAGCAGGACCGGCTTGATGGTATCGGCACCGGCCTTCATGACGGCGCGCCCGGCCTGGACGCTGCCGATGAGCGAGATCATCGCGACGCCTGGATGGGCGGCAAGCGCCGCTCCGGCCTCGCGACCGCCTGGGAGTACGTTGAAGACGCCGGGAGGCAGCACCCCGTCGATCAGCTCGGCAAAGCGCAGCGCGCTCAGCGGCGCCTGGTCCGGCGGCTTGACGATGACGGTGTTGCCAGCCGCGAGCGGCGCAGCCGACTTGGCGGCACAGAACATGAACGGGTGGTTGAACGGGATGATGCGGCCGATGACGCCGCGCGGCTCGCGCACCGAGAAATTGACCGATTCCCGGCCGAGCGGCACCGATTGGCCCTTCATCTCGGTGACGAGGCCGGCGAAGAAATCAAGCTGAGAGGCGGCGTTGGCAACGTCCCCGAGCATCTCGTGGACCGGATTGCCGCCGTCGATTGCGTCGATGAGCGCGAGTTCCCGCGCGTTGTCGCGGACGATCTGGGCGATTCGCCTGAGGATCTTGGCGCGCTCGGCCGGGGCGACGTTCCGCCAGCCGCGATAGGCGGCGCCAGCGGCCCGGACCGCGGCATCGACATCACGGCTTCCAGCCTGCGCGACGAAGCCGAGCGACGCGCCCGTCGCCGGGCTGGTCAGTTCGAGACCGCCGGTCTCGGCCGCCTCGCGCCAGCTGCCGTTGATGTAGAGGTTCCGGTTCCGCGGCAAGACATCGGGCGATGCGCTTGCAGTTGCTGGCGCGATCGGGTCGCGCATGTCCTGGTCCATCGTCTGTCTCCCCTTCCGGCGAGGCCGGTCGCGCCGGCTTGCTGCGCCGGCGCATTTTCTTGCTTGCTTATTGGGTATCGGCTTCGCCCGGAGCGGTCTTCGCGGTGTTTCGGGCTTCAGCTATAACTTTCGCGACTATGAGGGCTCCGGCTTCTGCCCGGAGAGTGCGGCGCGTACGGCATCGAGCATCGCGAAGCCGTCTTCGGGCTCGGCCTGCAACGGCAGGCGCCCGAGTCGTTCCTGCTGGAGGACGACGCCCTCTGTGACGGCCGGCTCGATGCCAAGCTCGCGAAGCGTCAGCGCGACCTCGCGCATTTCGGCGGCACGCCGGACGCCATGCTGCAGCATACGGCTGACATTGTAGGGAACGACTTTTGGCCAATCGAGGCCAGGATAGCTGCGCCCGAGGGAGTCGAGGATCACCGGGTCGATTCCGGCGACACGCGCCGCCATGAAACACTCATAGGTCAACGCCTCCAGCCCCTTGACCATGACGCTGCGGATCATCTTGATGATCGTTGCCGAGCCGATCTGCGGACCCGCCGGCCCGAGTTCCATGCCGAAGCCACCGAAGATCGCGATGAAGCGCTCGGCCGCCCCGCCGGCGACCAGGCAAGGTGTGGCGTGGCGCTTGGGGTGAACCGGCGCCATGATCGCGAGATCGAGATAGGCACCAGGCGAAGCAAAGGCTGCGGCCGCCTCGCGCTTGCGGCCGGGCGAGACCGAATTGACGTCGACGAAGACCTGGCCGGATACAAGATGCGGCGCAACCTGGCGGGCGGCGTCGAGACTGTCGGCTGCGGTGACGGCCGAGAATACGAAATCGGCACCGGCCAGCGCGGCCTCGAGGCTGTCGGCGAGGCGGACGCCCAGATGCTCTGCCGGCTTGCGGACGCGCTCCTGCGTACCCGCGGTGTCGAAGGCGGCGATCTCGACGATGCCGGCTTCGAGCAGGCCGCCGGCGAAGGCCTGTCCGGCCTCGCCGAAGCCGATGAAGCAGAGTCGCGGCGGGTTGGTGCGCGGAGAAACGGTTTGCAGCATGATGCCCTCCGCGATCAGAGAATCTGGCAGATATCGTCGAAGTCGAACCGCGCGGCGCGCGGCCTGACGCTCGCCGGGTCGCCATGACCGATATTGATCAGGAAATTGGACCTGACCTCACCGCCTGGAAAGAATTCGGCGTCCACGACATCATGCAGGACCCCGGACATCGGGCCGCAATCGAGCCCCAGCGCACGCGCCGCCATCAGCAGGTAGGCGCCCTGCAGGGTCGCGTTGCGAAAGGCCGCCCGGGCAGCAAGGTCGGGATCCGCGAGATAGCCCGCGCGCTTGTCGACCGCATGCGGCGCCAGGCGCTCCAGATGATCGAAGAAGCGGCTGTCGATGCCGAGGATCGCAGTCACCGGCGCCGCCATGGTCTTGTCTACATTGCCGGGTTTCAGCCCGGGCCGCAGCCGCTCCTTGGCCTCTTGCGAGACGACGAAGACGATGCGCTGGGGGCTGATATTGCTGCTCGTCGGCGGCATCCGCGCGAGTTCGTAGAGCTCGCGCAGCTGCGCGTCGCTCACCGCCTTCGGCAGCCAACCGTAATAGGTTCGCGCCTCGCGGAAGAGAATGTCCAGGCAATGCTCGGATACGCATTGTCTTGTCGTCTGTTGAAGCATGAGCTGCGAACCTGCGGATGAGACGCCGGAACGCTATCCGCAGGATGCCCGTCGCGTCTTCATGTGCTGGTTCACAAGAGCTATAAGTGCCGGGAATATCAGATGCCGGTGAGCATATCCGGCGAGGCGCCGTCCTCGTCGAGGAGGCCGGTCGCCCGCAATTCGCGCAGATGGTCTCGCAGCGCCGCCAGCAGGGCCCCGACGCTCGGCGACCGTCGACGATGGCGCAATGTGATGATTCCGGCCGGCCGGCTGCCTGAGACCATGGGAACGGGCAATATCCTGACGGCACCGCGGCCGAGATCGCCGGCGAGCATCAACCGCGGAAGGATGGTGACATAGTCGTTCGACAGAACGAGCTCGCGGATGAAGGAAATCGAGGTCGAACGCAGCGGCGCGGCCAGCATCTCCAATCCGGAATAGGCGATCACCGCATCGATCTCCTGACCGAGGCGCTGTTCCAGCGAAGGCAGTACGAGGCCGAACCTCCCGAGCTCCGCTCCCGCGCTGCCGGGGCGGTCGAGCAAGGGATGACCGGCCCGTGCCAGGACCGAGATCGGCTCGTGATAGATCGTCTCGCGGTGAACATCATGGGCGGTTTCGAGCTCGTAGAGCCGCCCGACGATCAGATCGAGCTTGCCACTCTCCAGCTGCGGCATCAGCTCCGCCGTGCGCCCCTGCACCAGCCTGATGTTCAACTCGGGATTGGAGGCGCGCAGCCGGCCGAGCGTCGGCGGCAGCACGCTCGTCGCCGCAGTCGGCAGGGCGCCGATGACGAGCGTGCCGGCCTGCCCCTGCTCGATCAGCCCGATATCGTCCGTGAGTCGCTCGACCAGCGACAGCATGGCCCGGCCACGCTCGACAACGGCACGGCCGAAGGGATTGATCATCACGCCGCGGGCCATCCGGTCGAAGATGGGATGGCCGACGATCAGCTCGACATCCTGCACCGCCTTCGACACTGCGGGCTGCGTGATGCTGAGCGCGTGGGCCGCGGCCAGGAAACTGCCCTGCTCGGCCACGGCAATGGCGATCTCGATCTGCCGCAGCTTCAGGCGCGCATTGATCTGCGATCGCATGGCCTGCCTCTCCCCATTGCAGGCAAGCCCTTTGCCCTACTGAGGGGGCAATGACAAATTGGGGGAATCAATGATCTCACCGACGCATACCAGCGAATCGATGGTTCTTCGGAGAGTCGGGCCTTCGGGCTGAGATTGCCGGCATGGTCGGGCGACCGCGAAGCTGATTCTCAGGAACGATCTGTTCGGCGGACTCTGAGAAAGCTTGGGGCCGAGCGCGGCGGCCGGCGATCAAGGCCGCAGATGCGACCTGTCTACTCTCGGTGAGTTCGTGATCCGGATCGGAAAATTTGGTGGAGCCAGGCGGAATCGAACCGCCGACCTCTTGAATGCCATTCAAGCGCTCTCCCAACTGAGCTATGGCCCCACGCTGGCCGATTGATTTGGGGGTCAACCGGCAAATTCCCGGACACCGCAGGAGTGGCTTCAACTTCGAAGCCCGGCGATGTCCGCGTCGTCACTGTCGCGACGGAGGGCTCTATAGGCGGGCTCGGCAGAAGACACAAGCACCTATATCGCAGAAATATTTTTTGTCCTCAGACGTCCTCGTCACCCTCGATGTCGCCATCGATCAGATCGGAGACGTCATCGTCGCCTTCCTCGTCCTCTTCCAGGAACGTGTCGTCTTCCTCGGCAGCGATGTCGTCCTCGACCTCGATGTCGTCCTCGCTGGTGACAACCGCGTCCTTCTCGCTCGTTTCGGCATCGGCCTCATCGAGAGAGACAAGCTCGACCGCGCCGTCAGCGGCCTCGGTCTCGTCCTCGTCATCCGCTTCCTTGGCGACAACCGCCGCCGCTTTGGCCTGCGGCTCGAACATCGAACGCGGGAAAGCCTGCCCCGTATAGGGCGAGACGATCGGGTCCTTGTTCAGGTCGTAGAATTTGCGTCCCGTGGTCGGGCAAACGCGCTTGGTACCAAGTTCCGGTTTCGCCACTGCGTCGGACCTTCATTCATTCATGTTTTGAAAAGCAGGCGCGTCCGTTAGTCGTGCCGGCCGGCCCTGTCAAATGCTGATTTGATTCGCGTCTCGCGCGTGGCGCGCGACGGGTGGCCATGCTAGGCAGCCAGCGTCCAAGATCAAGCAGCCAGAGACGATCGACGTGGCCCACGCGCAGCACCCAACTCCCGTCACCGCCCGGGCCTCCGGCCCGCTCTCCGGCCGTGTCCGGGTTCCCGGCGACAAGTCGATCTCGCATCGCGCGATGATCTTCGGCTTGCTCGCCATCGGCGAGACCAAGGTCACCGGACTGCTCGAAGGCGAGGACGTGCTGCGCACAGCCGACGCGGCCCGGGCGCTGGGCGCCATCGTGCATCATGACGGCCCCGGCGCCTGGCGCGTACAGGGCGTCGGCGTCGGCGGGTTGAGGGAGCCGGCCGGCCTGCTCGATTTCGGCAATGCCGGCACCGGCTCTCGCCTGATGATGGGCGTTTGCGGCGCGCACCCGATCACCACCACCTTCGACGGCGACGCCTCGCTCAGGAAACGGCCGATGCGGCGTATCCTCGATCCGCTCGAACTGATGGGCGCCACCATCCTGTCGCAGGAAGAGGGCGGGCGCGTGCCATTGACGATCCGCGGGCCGAAGGAGGCGCTGCCGATCACCTATCGCACACCCGTCGCCTCGGCGCAGATCAAGTCGGCCGTGCTGCTCGCCGGCCTCGCCGCCCCGGGCGAGACCACGGTGATCGAGACCGAAGCGACGCGCGACCATACCGAAAAGATGCTGGCGCATTTCGGTGCCGAGGTGCGGGTGACCCCCGAGGGGGCCCATGGCCGCCGTATCGTGCTGACGGGCCAGCCCGAATTGCAGGCGGCGCCGATCGTGGTGCCCGCCGACCCGTCCTCCGCCGCCTTCCCGCTGGTCGCAGCGCTGATCGTGCCGGGCTCCGACATCCTGATCGAGAGCGTCATGACCAATCCGCTCCGCAGCGGGCTGCTGACCACGCTGCGCGAGATGGGGGCCGACATCACGGTCGAGAGCGAAGCCAATGAGGGCGGCGAGACGGTAGCGACGCTGCGCGTCCGCTCCGGCGCCCTCACGGGCGTCGAGGTGCCGCCGGAGCGCGCGCCATCGATGATCGACGAGTATCCGGTCCTCGCGGTCGCCGCGTCCTTTGCCAGCGGCACGACCCGGATGCGGGGGCTTCAGGAGCTGCGCGTCAAGGAATCGGACCGGCTCGCCGCTGTCGAGGCCGGGCTGAAGGCCGCGGGCGTGACCTGCCGGATCGAAGGCGACGACCTCGTCGTCGAGGGCGGAAACGGCAAGGTCACGGGGGGCGGCACGGCCGCAACCCATCTCGATCACCGCATCGCCATGAGCTTCCTCGTCATGGGGCTGGCGACGCAGAAACCGATGCAGGTCGATGACGGTGCGATGATCGCGACCAGTTTCCCGACCTTCATCAGCCTGATGAACGGGCTGGGCGCTGAGATCGCATGAGCCCTGCCGCGATGCGCAAGCGCCTGGTCATCGCCGTGGATGGTCCTGCCGCCTCGGGCAAGGGTACGCTGGCGCGGCGGCTCGCGGCCCATTACGGCCTGCCCTATCTCGATACCGGCCTGCTCTATCGCATGGTGGCCCGCGCGATGCGGGACGTGGGCAAGGATATCCACGATGACGAGGCCGCTGCAGCGATCGTCTCGACGTTCGATGAAAAGGCCTTCGCCGAGGACAGCCTGCGTGGCCGCGAGATCGGCGAGGCCGCATCGGTCGTTGCGGCGATGCCGGCGGTCCGCAAGGGGCTGATCGACCGTCAGCGCCGCTTCGCCGGGCAGCCGGGCGGGGCCGTTCTCGACGGGCGCGATATCGGCACGGTGATCTGCCCCGAGGCTCCGGCCAAGCTCTTCGTCACCGCGACGCCGGAGG
Organism: Allobosea sp. 01N443; assembly: GCF_056399325.1. Classification (NCBI taxonomy): domain Bacteria; kingdom Pseudomonadati; phylum Pseudomonadota; class Alphaproteobacteria; order Hyphomicrobiales; family Alloboseaceae; genus Allobosea; species Allobosea sp. 01N443. The sequence goes on along the minus strand of NZ_JBFTRC010000005.1, from coordinate 46,528 downwards.
TGCGGGCGGCCCGGCGCCACAAGGAATTGGCCGGACGCGGCGAGCTTGCCTCCTTCGAGGGCATTCTGGCCGATATCAGGCGTCGCGATGCCCGCGATTCCGGCCGCAGCGATGCCCCGCTGAAGGCAGCTGAGGACGCGGATATCCTCGACACCTCGGCGCTCACGGTCGAGGAGGCGGTCGCGGCCGCGATCGCCATCGTGGATGCCCGCCGCGCGGGCTGAGCCTGCCGATAAATCATTCTTGGCGAGAGCCGAAACGAGGTGCACACTTCCGCCGCGCCCTGATGGCGGAGGTGGCGATGCGGCATGGGCTGTTCGGTCTCTTGAGTCTTGCGGCGGCCGGCTTCTGGACGGGCACGGCGCCGAATGCGCAGCCGGCGGCCGCCCCGCCCGACGAGGTCGATCTCGCCCTCGTGCTGGCGGTCGACATTTCCTACTCGATGGATCTCGACGAGCTCGCGCTGCAGCGCGGCGGCTATATCGAGGCCTTTCGCTCGAAACAGCTGCACGACGCCATCGCCAAAGGCGCGCTCGGCAAGATCGCCGTGACCTATTTCGAATGGGCCGGCGGCAATTTCCAGCATATCGTCAAGCCCTGGACGGTCATCGACACGCCACAATCGGCCATCGCCTTTGCCGAGGAGCTGGGCGAGGCTCAGACACGGCGCGGCCGGCGGACGTCGATTTCGGGCGCGATCGATCTCGGCATGCAGTTGCTCGATCAGGCCAATGTCACAGCGATGCGCCGCGTGATCGACATCTCGGGCGACGGCGCCAACAATGACGGGCGCCCCGTTACCGCGGCGCGCGACGATGCCCGCGACAAGGGCATCAGCATCAACGGCCTGCCGGTGATGCTGAAGCAGGCGAGCTATTTCGATATCGACAATCTCGACGTCTATTACGAAGACTGTGTCGTCACCGGCGTCGGCGCCTTCGTGATCCCGATCCGCGAACGTCACCAGTTCGTCGATGCGACCCGGACCAAGCTTGTGCGCGAGATTGCCGAGGCCCCGGCTGCCGAGGCCACCATCCAGAAGGCGCAGGCGAAGGAGCCGCGCGTGTCCTGCCTCTCGGGTGAGAGACAGTGGCGCGACCGGATGGGGAATTGAGGCGGCCTCAGGTGCCGCGGGGCTTCGCTCGCGTCGTCGGCAGCGCTGCGGCTGGATCGTCCGGCCAGAGATGGCGGGGATAGCGGCCCTTCATGTCGGCCTTCACCGCGGCCCAGGAGCCGCGCCAGAAACCCGGCAGGTCGCGGGTGACCTGGATCGGCCGATGCGCCGGCGACAGCAACTCCAGGACGAGCGGCACGCGGCCGGCCGCGAGCGAGGGGTGCTGGGCAAGCCCGTAAAGCTCCTGCACGCGCACCGAGATCGTCGGCCCTGCCTCGGCCGCATAGTCCACTGCGAGACGGGAGCCGGTCGGTGCAGCGAAATGCGTCGGCGCCTCGGCATCGAGCCGGCGTTTCAGATCCCAGGGCAGCAGGCTGGCCAGTGCCGCGTCGAGGTCGGCCGGCGCAATCGCAGCGAGCGAGGTTCGCCCCTCGATATGGGGCGCAAGCCAGAGTTCCGGCTCGGCTGCGAGCCCGGCATCGGACAGGTCGGGCCAGGGATTTTCGCTTTCTGTGCCGACTCCGGCCTGACGCAGGAAGGCGGTCCGCTCCCGCAATTGCTGCTGTGCCTTCGTCCATGGCAGCAACCCGACGCCCAGCGTCGCCACACCAATCGCCAGGATCGCAGCGTTCTCCGACGTTGCCTCGACTGCAAGCGGGCGTTCCGACAGGCTGATGGCGCCATAGCGCTTGACCGCACGCGCACGCAGGGCGCGGGCATTGCGGTCGAAGATCGTTTCCGTCCGCTCCTCCAGGCCGAAGGACGCCAGGCCTTCGGCGGCCTGACGCAGGACTTCGTCTTCACCGATTGCGGCACCCCCAAGGATTCGGGCCTGTTGCGCTATGCCCGTCATGTCGGCCACGACGATCCAGGGCTCGCGGGCGAGGCGCTGCGCCGGCTCAAGCGCCGCACCGCGGCCATTGGCCAGGAGATACTGGCCCGAGCCCGCTGCGCGTAGCCTGGCGATTCGATCGGGATAGGCGAGCGCGAGCAGGAAGCCGATGGATCCCGTCGCGTCGCACCCGGGCGGGCTCGCCTTCTCCGCCAACCGGGCCCAGCCCTCCGCGAGGCGGCGCATATCGGCGGCACGACCACCGCGCTCCCGCCCGAAGCGCTCGGCCCGCTCGGCGAGATCCGTCGCATCCCCGCCGAGCCCCCGCTCGACCAGCAGCGCCGCCAGTTCCGCCGCCGCCCTGGCCTGACCGAAGCGCGCGGCAACGACGACCATGCGCGCGAGGCGCGGCGGCAGCGGCAATGCCTGCAAGGCCCGGCCATCGGCGGTGATGCGGCCGTCATCGGCGAGTGCGCCAAGATTGAGCAGCAGCGCCCGCGCCTCCTTCAGGGCAGGCGCCGGCGGCTGGTCGAGAAAGGCGAGCGATGTCGGATCGGCGACGCCCCAGGCGGCGCAATCAAGCAGCAGCGGCGCGAGATCCGCAGAGAGGATTTCAGGCCGGGCGAAGGCTTCCAGGGCGCCAGTACCAGCCTCCTCCCAGAGGCGGTAGCACACGCCCGGTTCGGTGCGGCCGGCGCGGCCGCGGCGCTGGTCGGCCGCAGCGCGGCTGACCCGGCGGGTCTCGAGCCGGGTCACGCCGATATCGGGCTCGTAGACGGGGACGCGCGCGCGGCCCGAATCGACCACCACGCGCACCCCCTCGATGGTGAGCGAGGTCTCGGCGATCGAGGTCGCCAGCACGATCTTGCGACGTCCGGCCGGTGCCGGCAGCACGGCGCGATCCTGCTCGGCCTGATCGAGCGCGCCATAGAGCGGCGCGATCTCGACCGCGGGATCGCGCAGCCGTTCGCGCAGCCGCTCCTCGACCCGCCTGATCTCACCCTGTCCCGGCAGGAAGACGAGGAGCGAGCCCGGTTGCTCGTTCAGGGCCTGCTGCACGGCCTCGGTGACCTGGTCCTCGATCCGCTTCAGCGGATCCCGGCCGCGATAGCGTGTCTCGACAGGATAGGCCCGGCCCTGCGATTCGATGACCGGCGCGGCGCCGAGCAGCTTTGCGACCCGCGCTCCGTCCAGCGTGGCCGACATCACYAGGATGCGCAGGTCCTCGCGCAGTCCGCCTTGCGCGTCGAGCGCGAGGGCGAGGCCGAAATCGGCATCGAGCGAGCGTTCGTGGAATTCGTCAAAGAGCACGGCGGCGATGCCGTCGAGTGCCGGGTCGTCGAGGATCATCCGGGCGAAGACCCCCTCGGTGACGACCTCGATCCGCGTCTTCGGCCCGATCTTCGATCCGAGCCGGACACGCAGGCCAACCGTGTCGCCAACGCGCTCCCCCAGCGTCTGCGCCATGCGGCCGGCAGCACCGCGAGCCGCGAGCCGGCGCGGTTCGAGGATGATCAGCTTGCCGCCAGCCGCCCAGGGCTCGTCGAGGAGGGCGAGCGGGACACGCGTGGTCTTGCCGGCGCCGGGAGGAGCGACCAGCACCGCATTCGGGCCGGCACGGAGCGCCGCGGCGAGATCGCCCAGGACGGCATCGATCGGAAGCGGGGTATCGAAATCGCGCATGGCGCGATGTGACGCAGCCGGCGCGCGGACGCAAGCGATGGCGGGCTCAGGCTGCCCGCCGAAGCCCGACCTCGAAGGGGCTGACCGTGATCGCGCCTGATTTTACAGACACCATCGAATTGCATCCGAGCGCCTGCCAGCAGTCGCGCGCGGCATCGACCGGCTCGGACGCGACGACGATGCTGTCGCTGCGGTTGCAGATATAGAGCGTCGGCGGCCGCGTATCGGAAGACCAGCGCACGGCGTGGATCGTCTCGCCATCGGCGAGCGCGGCGGCGCAGCGCAAGGGCTCGCGAATGCCGGCCGCCTGCATCAGGGCCAGCGCCTCCCCCAAGGTCCAGGCCAACGCCTCGCCGGGCGAATAGCCGTCCGCCATGCGGGCGAGCGCCAGCAGGAAGATCGCCTCCGAATCCGTCGTGCCGACACGGGCGGCATAGAGCGAATCGGGAATCAGGCTCTCGAGCTTGCGGCGGATCAGGGCGTAGCCGCCGATCTGGCCGTTATGCATGAAGAGATGCCGGCCATGGACGAAGGGATGGCAATTGGCCCGCGTCGTCGCCGTACCGGTCGCAGCGCGCACATGGGCGAAGAAGAGATGCGAGCGCACCTGACGGGCGATCGAGAGCAGGTTCTCGTCGGACCAGGCCGGACGGACCTCGCGATACTGCCCGGGCTCCGGCTTCTCGCCATACCAGCCGACGCCAAACCCGTCGCCATTCGTGCCGGTCTTGCTCTCCTCGGCATGGAGCGACTGGTGAATCAGCGAATGGCAGGGCGAGGCGACGAAATCCTCAAGAAAGACCGGAACGCCAGAATAGGCGAGGAAACGGCACATGGTCGGTCCCGAATCAGGCTGCGGGCGGGACGCCGCATTGAGGAGATTATTCCACGAGAATGAACCGTGACATAACAAATCTTCCCCGCACCCTACTCGCTGCAGGAGAAATCCAGCTTCGCTTCCTTGCGGCTCCGACCGACCTTCACCTCGATCTCAAGCGGAGAGCAGGTGGCGCTGTCGAGCAGGAAGGCCTTGTGGATGCGCCCCTCTTCGCCGAAGAGGAACCCGCCATAGACGCGCCTGAGCAGGATCCTCTCGCCGGTCTTCGCCTTCTGCCTGACGGTGAGCGAGGCGAGGTCGCGCGCGATCTTGTCCGAGGATTTGGTGTTCTTCGCGCCGGTGAAGGAAAGCGTCACCAGCAGCGCATCGGCCGGCTCGCCGGCTTCGCCCTCGCCGATCACTGCATTGTGGAGCGCCTTCTTCGTCCCGACCAGATTCTCCGAGAGCCTGCCGGTGCGCTCGAGGAAGAGCTGGGCCTTGATCTCCTCGACCGCGACCTGGGCGAAGGCCGAAGCTGAAGACGCCGCCAGAAGGCCCAGGCCGAACAGTGCGGAGAAAGCCGGTTGCATCGTCGAGGCCCCATCTGAATCACGCCCTATCGGCAGGATTGCGCAGCTATGCCATTTCGCCGTGAGGTTGCTAGCCCTCCGATCAGGCTTTACGCGACAACACAACCGGGCGATGACGGAAACCGCTCGATATCGGGATTGGGGGAGCGGGTCCTTGAAGTCAGTGATTTCGCTTGCGGGTGCAGCCTTGGCGCTGTGCCTGGTTCCCAGCCTCGCGTTCGCGGCGGGCGATATCGGCGGGGCGACGCTCGGTGCGGCCTGGGCTCTTCCCTTTGCCGGCATGCTGCTCTCGATCGCCCTCGGACCGATCCTGTTTCCGCATGTCTGGGAGCTCAATTACGGCAAGTTCGCAGCCTTCTGGGCAGCGCTCGTGCTGGTGCCTCTGGTCCTCTTCCGTGGCTTCGATCCGGCGCTCGGATCACTGCTTCACACCGCGCTGCTCGAATATATCCCCTTCATCATCCTGCTCTTCGCGCTCTTCACCATTGCCGGCGGCATCCTGATCACCGGGAATCTGCGCGGTACGCCAGCGACCAATACGGCTCTGCTGGCGATCGGGACCGCGATGGCGAGCGTGGTCGGCACGACGGGCGCCTCGATCATCATGATCCGGCCGCTGCTACGCGCCAATGACGACCGCCGCCACAACGTCCATGTCGTCGTGTTCTTCATCTTCCTGGTCTCGAATATCGGCGGCTCCCTGACACCGCTCGGAGATCCGCCACTCTTTCTCGGCTTCCTGCGCGGCGTCAGCTTCTTCTGGACGACCCAGCACCTCCTGCCGGAAACCAGCTTTGCGGTCGCTGTGCTGCTGGCACTGTTCTTCGCGCTCGACAGCTATTTCTTCAGCAAGGAAAAGGGGGCTCCAGCCCTCAAGGATCCGACGCCGGACCGTGCCATCAGGCTCTTCGGCAAGGTCAATATCGCCCTGCTCGGCGGCGTCATCCTCGCCATCCTGATGTCGGCGAACTGGAAGCCCGGCACTGTCTTCGACATCCATGGCGTTCATGTCGAGCTGCAGAATCTGGTGCGCGACGCGATCCTGCTCGGCCTCGCGGGTCTCTCGCTGGTACTGACGCCGAAGCCCGTGCGGGCCGGCAATGAATTCAGCTGGGGGCCCATCAAGGAGGTCGCCAAGCTCTTTGCCGGCATCTTCGTCTGCATCATCCCGGTGCTGGCGATGCTGCAGGCCGGCAAGGACGGGGCGTTCGCACCGCTCGTCGCGCTGGTGACGCATGCGGACGGAACGCCGAACAACGTCGCCTATTTCTGGCTGACCGGCATCCTCTCGTCCTTCCTCGACAATGCCCCGACCTATCTGGTCTTCTTCGAGCTTGCCGGCGGCGACGCGAAAGCCCTGATGACAACCGGCGCGCTGACGCTGACCGCAATCTCGGCCGGCGCGGTCTTCATGGGCGCCAACAGCTATATCGGCAACGCGCCGAACTTCATGGTCTACGCCATCGCCAAGGATCGGAAGGTCAATATGCCGAGCTTCTTCGGCTACATGCTGTGGTCAGGCGCGATCCTGATCCCGCTCTTCCTGCTGCAGACGGTGATCTTCTTCAGGTAGCTGCAGGCCTGTGCGGCAGCTCGGCCCCGTGCCGGGCGCCCGCCATCCCCGGTTCACGGACGGACGAGGTCGGGGGCGCTCCGGGCGCGTCCACCCCATGGCTTGCGAGGCGCTAGGGCCGGCCCGTCGGCACGCCTTCGCGAATCCTCTGCGAAAACGCGGGATCGTCGAGGGACAGTGTGCGTGCCCGCTCACTGATGCGCCCGCGTCGAATCAACTCGTCGAGCGGCATGTCGGAGCGGATCGCACCGATGCGGGCGAGGTAGCCCGGCAGGTAGCCGGAGAGCAGCACGCGCGGATCGAGCGGCAGCGAGAAGGTCCAGCCGGGGGCAACCGAACCGACGAGATGGTAGACCACCGTCGTGCAATTGGTCGTCAGCGTGTTGTACCAGCGCGGCTTCTTCGCCAGCCGGTTGATGTCGGCGGCATAGGCGAGCAGCACGTCGCGGGCCTGGGTCGGGGTCGCGGCGAGCCGGAACAGCCTGACATCCTCGCCACGCGCATGGGTGCGCAGGCCAACGATGTCGCGCTCGTCGGCGGCGACATAGGCCATCTCATAGGTCCGGAAGAAGCCGGCCAGCGACGACCATTCCTCGCCCTTCTCGCGCCGAACCTCGATCGAGAAGGTCAGCGGCGGGGAATCTGAGAAGGTGAAGCTGACGAGCAGATGCGCAATCGCTTCGCCGGACCAGTAGGACAGGAAGAGATCGGCGCCCTCGATCTTCGACAGGTCGAAGCTGCGCGTTTCCCAGTGCTGATCGTAGTCGGTTTCGGTGCGCCAGCGGAAATGACGCAAATTGCTGACGGTGATGCGGTCGCCCTCGCGCGCGATCTCCGGCAGGCGCGCAAGCTCGGGGATCCAGTCGCGATCATGGGATGGCAGCATGCTGTTCCACCAGCCGAGCAGGCCGAGGAACACGACCGCGAAGCCCAGCGGCAATCGCAGGGCGCCGGTCCAGATCCCGATCAGCCCGGCCAGCGCGGCGAAGCCGAAGCCGATGGCGCCCATGATGGCCAGCGCGCCGTTGAGGCGGAACAGCAGGAGGCCGACGCCCCAAAGACCCGCCCCGACGATGACGAGGGTGGTGAGAAGCTTCAGCAGAATCAAAAAGAGGCGGCTCATCGCCGCCTCTCGTAACACATCAATCCGATTCGGGCGTCACGCCGCGAGCGAACTGGTCGGCGCTGCCGCCTTCACGGCATCATCGACATGGCTCTCGAAACGCTTGAAGTTCTCGCGGAACATGCCGACGAGCGTCTTGGCGGTTTCGGCGAACTCGGCCTTATCCTGCCAGGTCTTGACGGGATAGAGGATGTGCGGCTCGACGCCGGGCACCGAGGTCGGCACCGCGAAGCCGAAATAAGGATCGCGGCGGAAATCGGCGCGGTTGAGCGAGCCGTCCAGCGCCGCCGACAGCAGGCGGCGGGTGACGCGGATCGGCATGCGCCGGCCGGTACCGTACTTGCCGCCGGTCCAGCCGGTGTTCACCAGCCAGCAATCGACATGGTGCTTGGCGATGAAGTCGCGCAGCAGATTGGCGTATTCCGACGGGTGACGCGGCAGGAAGGGCGAGCCGAAGCAGGTCGAGAACTCCGGCTCGACGCCGACAAGGCCGCGCTCCGTGCCGGCGACCTTGGCGGTGTAGCCGGAGAGGAAATGGTACATCGCCTCGGCCGGGGTCAGCTTGGCGATCGGCGGCATCACGCCGAACGCGTCGGCCGTCAGCATCACGATGTTCTTGGGCGTGCCGGCCCGGCCGGTGCGCGACGCATTCGGGATGAAATCGAGCGGATAGGCCGAGCGGGTGTTCTCGGTCTTGCTCTGGTCGTCGAAATCCACAACGCGGCTGATCGGGTCGAGCACGACATTTTCGAGCACGGTGCCGAAACGCTGCGAAGCAGCATAGATCTGCGGCTCGGCCTCGGCCGAGAGCTTGATCGTCTTGGCGTAGCAGCCACCCTCGAAATTGAAGATGCCGTCCTTCGACCAGCCATGCTCGTCATCGCCGATGAGCGTGCGGTCAGGGTCTGCCGACAGCGTGGTCTTGCCGGTGCCGGAGAGCCCGAAGAAGATCGCCGGGTCTTCATTGCGGCCGACATTCGCCGAGCAATGCATCGGCACGACACCCTTGGTGGGCAGGATGTAGTTCAGATATGTGAAGACCGATTTCTTCATCTCGCCGGCATAGGCGGAGCCGCCGATCAGCACGATCTTGCGGGTGAAATCGATGGCAACGACGGTCTCGCTGCGGCAGCCATGGCGCTTGGGATCGGCCTTGAAGCTGGGGAGATCGACAATCGTCATCTCCGGCACATAGGTCGGAATCTCTTCCGGAGCCGGGCGGATGAGCAGGTTGCGGATGAAGAGCGAGTGCCAGGCGAACTCCGTGAAGACGCGAGCCTTGACACGATGCACCGGGTCGGCGCCGCCATAGAGATCCTGGGCAAAGAGTTCCTTGCCTTCGGCGTGGCCGATGAAATCAGCGAGCAAGGTCTCGAACTGCGCCGGCGTGATCGCGCCGTTGTTCTCCCACCAGACGGTTCCTTCCGTCAGCGCATCCTTGACGACGAACTTGTCCTTCGGAGACCGGCCGGTATGGCTGCCGGTATCGGCGCAGAGCGCACCGCCATGGGCGATCTCGGACTCGCCGCGCCGCAGCGACTCCTCGTAAAGGCGCGCCGCTTCGAAGTTCCAGCGCACCGCCTTGAGCTTGCGGAAGCCGAATGTGTCGGCGCCGCAGGCGGTGTTGAAGTGACCGATGGTCTCCACAGGCATTCTCCCAAACGGCGCCCTTCGACGCCTTGTTTCGACATGGCGGACTGTGCTTCCGCCACCGTGGGCGAGATCAAGTGCGGCGCTCTTTAAGCGCATGGCGGCGCCGGCTCAAGTCACCGACGAAACTTGAGCAGGCACAAGCTTCCCTAAATCGATTGAATAATCCGAGCCCTCCAGCACAGCGTCATCAGGCCGCAGCTCGGGCCTTCTGGGCCAGCGCCACCAGCGCGGCACGCAACGCCCCCGGGCTGGTGACACGCTCGGGAAAGACAAGGCGCGCCGCAGCATCGCCGCAGACAAGATCAAGCCCTTCGGGGTCGAGTCCCGTCGCCCGCCAGCGCCCCTCCGCCTCACCCAGCAGCCGCGTCGCATACAGCGCGAGCGCGTCCGCATGGTCCTCGTTCATATGTGCGACGGCGCCGTCCTCGGCCTCGATCAGCGCATCGCACCCCGTCAGGTCGAGCAGGACGTCACCTGTCGCGATCTCGGCTGCGCGGGCAAACCCGCCATTGGGATGGAGCCCGGAGACCTCGAGCCGGAAGAGCGAAAAATCGGGGAAATCAATGTAGAGCTTCGACTTGGGGTGACGCGCCAGGAACCGGCGCCGCGCCCGCGGATCGTCGGTGCRCAGGGCACGCCCGGCCACGCTGACGCGCTTCGAGTTGGCCATGGGGTCGCCCTTCCCCAACGCAAAGCACAGGATCGAGCAGCGCGGATCGGCATCGAGATTGCGCGTATGCAATGCGAGCTTCGAGAGCAGAAGAAGCGGCGTTCCATCGACATCGGTCGCGACATTCACGAGAGTCGACAACGGAAATCCGCTTGCCGGGTCAAGGGTCGCCAGCGGCGCCGTGCGAGCAATGCGCAGCAGCTCGCGCGCCATCGCGACCGCATMGAAGGAATCCGGCGCCGTGCCCCCGAGTTCGACGCCGCGCGGCGTGATCGCCTGTCCCTGAACCTCAGACATCGCACGCTCCTCACCCTCAAAAATCGGCCTTGGTGAGCCGCACCAGCCGAAGCCGCCGACAGCCGCTCCGGACCCTTTCGGCATAACAACGCGTTAGGCTGTAGCGAAACCGTCACGGCACCGCTAGATTGCAGCCACGGTTTGGCCGCTCTCTCGCGAGAGTGGACCCGTCATTGCAACGCGGCCCAGAGACGTAAAGCCCATGCCAACCATTGCGCTGGTCGATGACGACCGCAACATCCTGACCTCGGTCTCCATCGCCCTCGAGGCCGAAGGATACCGGATCATGACCTATACGGACGGGGCATCGGCGCTTGATGGGCTGAAGCAGAACCCGCCGGATCTGGCGATCTTCGATATCAAGATGCCACGCATGGACGGGATGGAGCTGCTTCGGCGGCTCAGGCAGAAATCCGACCTGCCGGTGATCTTCCTGACGTCGAAGGACGAGGAGATCGACGAGCTCTTTGGCCTGAAGATGGGCGCAGATGACTTCATCCGGAAGCCGTTCTCGCAGCGACTGCTGGTCGAGCGCGTCAAGGCGATCCTGCGCCGCGCAGGCGCCAAGGATGTCAGCGCGCCAGCGCGGCCGGAAGACGCCAAGGCCCTGGAGCGCGGCCAGTTGCGCATGGACCCGGAGCGTCATACCTGCACCTGGAAGGGCGAGCCGGTCACGCTGACTGTCACCGAATTCCTGATCCTGCAGTCGCTGGCACAGCGTCCCGGCGTGGTGAAAAGCCGCAACGCCCTGATGGACGCCGCCTATGACGACGAGGTCTATGTCGACGACCGCACCATCGACAGCCATATCAAGCGGCTGCGCAAGAAGTTCAATCAGGTCGATGCCGAGTTCGACATGATCGAGACGCTGTACGGTGTCGGTTACCGCTTCAAGGAGATGTGAGAATCGCGATCGATGCCTTGACCTGCTCCGAGGGACACTTAACGGCCTTCGTGGAATTGGAACGCATCACGCATGGCGACGATTGAACAGGACAGACCCCGCGCCGAAGGCCGCCGCAGCCGTCCGGCGCTGCGGCGGCGCGTAGCGCTTGCGGGACGGCATGCCTGGCGCGCCATCTCGTCGCGCGCGGCCTCCAGCCTGACGCGTCGCATCGTCGTCCTCAATCTCGCCGGGCTCGTGGCACTGCTGCTCGGCTTTCTCTACCTCAATCAGTTCCGCGAAGGATTGATCGAGTCCCGGGTGCAAAGCCTGCTGACGCAGGGCGAGATCATTGCCGCCTCGATCGCGGCCTCCGCGACGGTCGAGACCGACACGATCACCATCGACGCCGATAAGTTGCTGCAGCTGCAAGCAGGTGAGAGCGCCGGCATTGCCGACGATCCGCTCGATTTCTCGATCAATCCCGAGAAAGTGGCGCCGCTGCTCAGGCGCCTGGTGACGCCGACCAAGACCCGTGCCCGCGTCTATGACAAGGACGGGATGCTGACGCTCGATTCGCGCAATCTCTATTCGCGCGGCGACGTGCTCCGCCTCGACTTGCCGCGCCTCGGCGAGCAGGACGAGGCGCCCTTGCTCGAGCGCACATGGAACATGCTGCGCAGCCGGCTCGGGCGTGCCGACGTGCCGGCCTATGACGATTTCGCCAATGCCAATGGCAAGTCCTATCCGGAGGTGGCACGCGCCTTGAGCGGCGTTCCAGCCAGTGTCGTGCGCGTCAATACGCGCGGGCAGACCATCGTCTCCGTCGCCGTGCCGGTCCAGCRCTTCCGGACCGTACGCGGAGCGCTTCTGCTCTCGACCCAAGGCGGCGACATCGACGGCATCATCGCCGGAGAACGCTACGCCATCATCCAGGTCTTTGCCGTTGCTGCGGGCGTGATGATCGTGCTGTCAGTGCTGCTGGCCGGCACGATCGCCGAGCCGATCCGCAAGCTCGCCGACGCTGCGCAGCGCGTGCGCAAGGGCGTGAAGTCGCGCGAGGAAATTCCCGATTTCACCAATCGCCACGACGAGATCGGACACCTGTCAGGCTCGCTGCGCGACATGACAAAGGCGCTCTACAACCGCATCGAGGCGATCGAGAGCTTCGCCGCCGATGTCGCCCATGAGCTCAAGAACCCGCTCACCTCACTGCGCAGTGCCGTGGAAACGCTGCCGCGCGTGAAGAACGACGATTCCCGCGGCCGGCTGCTCGCCGTGATCCAGCATGATGTCCGGCGCCTCGACCGCCTGATCTCGGATATTTCGGATGCGTCGCGGCTCGACGCGGAGCTGGCACGCAACGATGCCGCCCCCGTCGACATGGCCCAGGTCCTGGAAGCCGTGGTCAGCTTGCAGAACCAGACGCGTCGGGATGGCCAGCCCGGCATCGAGCTTTCGGTCGAGCGGCGCGGGCAGCGCCCTGGCGGACGTCAGGACTTCCTGGTGATGGGCCATGATTCCCGGCTCGGCCAGGTCATGGTCAATCTCATCGACAACGCCCGTTCCTTCTCGCAGCCCGGCAAGCCCGTGCGCGTCATACTGTCGCGCGTCGGACCCGATGTGCTGATCAGCGTCGAGGATGACGGGCCGGGCATCCCGCCCCACGCCATCGAGCGCATCTTCGAGCGCTTCTATACCGACCGACCGGACGAGGGCTTCGGGCAGAATTCCGGGCTCGGCCTTTCGATCTCACGCCAGATCGTCGAAGCCCATCGCGGCAGCATTCGGGCCGAGAACCGGCTCGACCGCTCGACCGGAGCGGAAGACCCGCCACGGCTCGGTGCCCGCTTCGTCGTACGGCTGCCTGCCGTTCAGCACATCGCCTGAGTTGCCGCCATGGACAATGCCAACACGGCCGCAACCGGCGAACGCGTGCATGCCAGCACGATTGCGATTGGAGAGGCCGGAATCATCATCCGCGGCCCATCCGGCGCCGGAAAATCGGTTCTGGCGCTGGCCCTCATCGCGCTCGCCAGGCAGGACGGCCTGTTTGCGCGCCTGGTCGCCGACGACCGGACCGAACTGAATGCGACTGGCGGCAGGTTGGTCGGCTACCCCGTCTCCCCGCTGGAGGGACTGATCGAGCGACGCGGTCTCGGCCTCACGCCCGAGCCCTACTTGCCCGGCGTCGTGATCCGGCTGATTGTCGATTGCAGCGGGGAGGAGCCGGAACGCATGCCTGAGCCGGAAGCGCTGGTGGAACGCCTGGCAGGTATCGACCTGCCGCGGCTGACCGTGAAGGGTCGGGCCGGTGACGAGCGGCTTGTCCTCACCGCCCTGCGCCTGTTCATGGGAGATGCGTGAGCCTTGTTTTCGACAAGATTCAATCCAGCTGTCTTGCCTAACCCGCGCGCCTGCCGCATAAACCGCGACCTTGTCCGGGCGCCTGCAAGCGCTCTCCGGTGCGATAGTGAATGATCGGACTCGTCCTTGTGACGCATGGGCATCTGGCGACCGAGTTCCGCTCAGCGCTCGAACATGTCGTCGGCCCCCAGCAAAACCTCGCCACCATCGCCATCGCCCCCGATGACGACATGGAGGCCCGTCGACGCGACATCATCGCGGCGGTCGAAGCCGTCGAGAACGGCAAGGGCGTGATCGTTCTCACCGACATGTTCGGTGGCACGCCCTCGAATCTGGCCATCTCGGTGATGGAACCCGGGCGGATCGACGTCGTGGCCGGGATCAACCTGCCGATGTTGATCAAGCTCGCCAGCGTGCGCGAGGAGAAGACCCTCGACGAGGCCGTAACCAGCGCGCAGGATGCCGGCCGAAAATACATCACCGTAGCCAGCCGGGTTCTGGCGGGAAAATAGGATGAGCGGCCAGGTGAGCAGCAGCGAAGACGATTGTGATTGCCCGGAGACGGCGATCCCGAACGGCGCGCTTTATTGCGAACTGCCGATCGTCAACAAGAAGGGGCTGCACGCCCGCGCCACGGCGAAATTCGTGCAGTGCGCCTCGAATTTCGACGCCGACATTACCGTGACCCGCTGCGGCGAGACCGTCGGCGCGACCTCGATCATGGGTATCCTGACGCTCGGCGCCGGCATCGGCTCGACCATCACCGTCGTCGCCAAGGGCCGTGACGCCCAGGAGGCGCTGAAGGCGCTCGAAGCGCTGGTCGCCGACAAGTTCGGCGAAGGCGAATAGACTGAGGCGCCGACCGCGCGCCCTTCCAGGTCGCCTGAGGTCGGATTTTGCTGCGCTCGGCCTGAGATGCGCTGGTGGCAAAACCGTCCCCTCCCTTCCCGGACTGCTGACTTCTGATGGCAGGCACGCGACAATGCCCAATGCGGGCATCTGACGGGCGAGGCTCGCGCATGTCGCGCCGCGCTCATTCCCGGCGCATATAAAGACATCTTTATATCTTTGATTGCCTTCTGACGCCGTCGCTGCTAGAGAGCCGCGCGTCATTCAAGATCAAGCCATTGGAGCAGCCCCGTGTCGAAGCACGATTACGTCGTCAAGGACATCAGCCTCGCGGATTACGGCCGCAAGGAAATCAACATGGCCCAGGACGAGATGCCGGGCCTGATGGCGATCCGCGCCGAGCATAAGGGCAAGGCCCCGCTCAAGGGCGCCCGCATCGCCGGCTGCCTGCACATGACCATTCAGACCGCCGTGCTGATCGAGACGCTGAAGGAACTCGGCGCCGACGTGCGCTGGTCGTCCTGCAACATCTTCTCGACCCAGGACCATGCCGCCGCCGCGATCGCCGCGACCGGCACGCCGGTCTTCGCCATCAAGGGCGAGACGCTGGAGGAGTATTGGGAATACGTCCTGCGCACCGCGACATGGGGTGACGGCGGCACGCCGAACATGATCCTCGACGATGGCGGCGACCTGACCATGCTGATCATCCTCGGTGCCGAGGCCGAGGCCGGCAAGGCCGAATTCCTGGACAAGCCGGGCAACGAGGAAGAGACGATCTTCTTCAAGCTGATCAAGCGGGAGCTCAAGGCCAATCCAGGCTGGTTCACCAAGACCCGCGCCGCGATCAAGGGCGTCTCGGAAGAGACCACCACCGGCGTGCACCGCCTCTACGAGCTGGCCAAGGCCGGCCGCATGCCCTTCCCGGCGATCAACGTCAACGACTCCGTCACCAAGTCGAAGTTCGACAACCTCTATGGCTGCCGTGAATCGCTGGTCGACGCCATCCGCCGCGGCACCGACGTGATGATGTCGGGCAAGGTCGCGGTCGTCGCCGGCTATGGCGACGTCGGCAAGGGCTCGGCCGCTTCGCTGCGCCAGGCCGGCTGCCGCGTGCTCGTCACCGAGATCGACCCGATCTGCGCTCTGCAGGCGGCGATGGAAGGCTACGAGGTCGTGACCATGGAAGATGCTGCGCCCCGCGCCGACATCTTCGTGACCGCCACCGGCAATCTCGACGTCATCACCGTCGAGCACATGCGCGCCATGAAGCACCGCGCCATTGTCTGCAATATCGGCCATTTCGACTCGGAGATTCAGGTCGCGGGCCTGAAGAACTTCAAGTGGGACAACGTCAAGCCGCAGGTCGACGAGGTCGAGTTCCCCGACGGCAAGCGCATCATCCTGCTTTCGGAAGGTCGCCTGGTGAAT
The DNA here is from genome assembly GCF_056399325.1 of Allobosea sp. 01N443. NCBI lineage: Bacteria > Pseudomonadati > Pseudomonadota > Alphaproteobacteria > Hyphomicrobiales > Alloboseaceae > Allobosea > Allobosea sp. 01N443. Next base: position 30,646 of record NZ_JBFTRC010000005.1, on the reverse strand, counting down.
CTCGGCAACGCCACCGGCCACCCGTCCTTCGTGATGTCCTGCTCGTTCTCGAACCAGACGCTGGCCCAGATCGAGCTCTGGAACCACCACGCCAAGTACGAGAACAAGGTCTACACGCTGCCGAAGCATCTCGACGAGAAGGTCGCGGCGCTCCACCTCGCCAAGGTCGGCGCCAAGCTGACTGTGCTCAACGATGCGCAGGCGAAGTATCTGGGCCTGGCCCCGACCGGCCCGTTCAAGCCCGAGCTCTACCGCTACTGACACGCCAACAGGCGTAAAGTTGAAGAAGCCCGGCGTTCGCGCCGGGCTTTTTTGTATCTGACTGACCTCTCATTATTGCAAGAAGACACCACTAATAGACGGCGCCCTACAGCCAGGATCAATTTGTTGATTTCTTGGCCTGGGGCGGCACTCGGTCGCGATTTTCCACGCATTTACCTGCCATTAAGCACTTCCTGCCGGACTCCACCGGTGATTAGAGTGGAGCTGATTCGGGCCCGCTGCGTTCGCGCGAGGTCGAGCAAGCTCAAACGGGTTGGTGTGGTGGTGTGCGTGCGTCCGGTTCGGGCTGCGGCGCCTCGATCGGCTTTCCACCTTGGCCGTTCAACGCCAGGGTCGGGTTCAGACTAAGTGACGGAAGCAGAATGAGACGAGCGGGGCGAAAGAGACGGAACGGAGATGCGGGGCGCCACAGCGCACTGCTCCCAGGCCTCGCCGTCGGCAGCATTCCGCTTCCGGCGCTCGCACAAACCGAGATCATGGCTCCGCTCCCGGCAGGCGCGCTTGGTGCCGGCAGCCTTTCGATCGTCCTGGCCGGGCTTGTGGTCTTCGCGGCAACAACCTCGATCATCTATGTGCGCGAGCGGGGACGCTGGCAGCGCCGCGAAGGAGAGCTCGCGAGCGAACTGGAAGCGGCCCGCAGCCACCAGGAACGCCTGGGTGCGCTGCTCGCATCCGATGCCCAGGTCGTGGTGAGCTGGAACGGAAAGAACGCCGAGCCGATCTTCGAGGGCGACAGCGGCTTTCTCGGCGCGCCCGGCGCTGCGCTGGCCCTTGCCTATGGCAGCTGGGCCCCTCCCGCCGATGCCAAGCGCCTGGAACTCGCCACCGACGCATTGAAGGAGCGCGGCGAAGCCTTCGGCTTCACGCTCAGGAGTCGCTCCGGCCCGTTCATCGATGTCGAAGGCCGCCCCGTCGCAGGGCGTGCGGTGATCCGTTTCCGCCAGGTCAGCGGCGAGCGGGCCCGGGTCATGGCGCTGCAAAGCGAACTCGAGCATGTCACCGCCGATCATGCAGCGCTCTCGACCTTGCTGGCTGGCCTGCCGCAACCGGTCTGGACCCGCAATGCCGACGGTCGCCTGAGCTGGGCCAATGCCGCCTATGCCCGCGCGGTCGAAGCTGCCGGCGGCAGCGAGGCGGTGAAGGGCGGCCTCGAGCTGCTCGACCGCAATGAACGGGAGAACGCAGCCAAGGCGCGCAGCGAAGGGCGCCCGTTCGCAACACGCGCTCCGGCCGTGGTAGCCGGCCAGCGGCATACGCTCGACATCCTGGAAATGCCGACGCCGGCCGGCTTTGCCGGCATCGCGACCGACATGAGCGAGCTTGAGGCCGTTCGCGCCGACCTGCAGCGCCAGATGGATGCGCATGTGCGCACGCTCGACCGGCTGAAGACGGCCGTTGCCGTGTTCGATGCCTCACAACGGCTGGTCTACAGCAATTCCGGGTTCGAGACGCTCTGGTCGCTCGACTCCGCCTTCCTCGAAGGCAAGCCCAGCGATAGCGAAATCCTCGACCGGCTGAGAGCCGAGCGCCGCCTGCCTGAACTCGGCGACTACCGCAGCTGGAAGGCTGCGGTGCAGGCCACCTATACAAGCCCGCGTGCCAGCGAGGACTGGTGGTATCTGCCGGATGGGCGGACGATCCATGTCGTCTCGAGCCCCAACCCGCAAGGCGGGGTCACTTATCTCTTCGATGACGTGACCGAACGCTTCACGCTCGAATCCCGGTTCAATGCGCTGTCACGCACGCAACGGGAAACGCTCGACTCGCTGCGCGAGGGCGTCGCGGTGTTCGGTTCGGACGGCCGGCTCAAGCTCTCCAACCCCGCCTTCGCCCAGGCCTGGAAGATCCATGGCGACCTGGCCGGAGCCACGCCGCATATCGACGAGGTGGTCCGGCTCTGCCGGCCGCTCTATCCGCATGACGATGTCTGGACGGAGTTGCAAAGCGTCATCACCGGCGTGCGCGATGCGCGTGAGGATTATGGCTGCCGGATGGAGCGTCGTGACGGCACCGTGCTCGATTGCGCCGCCGCGCCGTTGCCGGACGGAGCGACGCTGATCACCTTCGCCGACGTCACCGCAAGCGTGAATGTCGAACGTGCCCTGACCGAAAAGAACGAAGCCCTGGAGAAGGTCTCGCGGCTGCGCGAGGATTTCGTCCACCACGTCTCCTACGAGCTGCGCTCGCCGCTGACCAACATCATCGGCTTCGCGCAATTGCTCGGCGCCGAGACGATCGGTGCGCTCAACGAGAAACAACGCGACTATACCGGCCATATCGTGCGCTCGTCCGGTGCACTGCTCGCGATCATCAATGACATTCTCGACCTCGCCTCGATCGACAACGGCGCTTTGGCGCTCGAATTCCAGGAAGTCGATGTCGCCGAGACCATTGCCCAGGCGACGGCCGGCCTGCACGACCGCCTGATCGACAGCAAGCTGACCCTCAAGGTCGATATCGCGCCCCAGACCGGCCCCTTGAGGGCAGATGGCCGCAGGTTGCGGCAGGTGCTGTTCAACCTGATCTCGAACGCGATCGGCTTCTCCGCTCCCGGCCAGACCATCGGGGTCACGGCCGGGCGCATCGGCGGCGATGTCCGCATCACCGTCGCCGACGAAGGCCGCGGCATCCCGGCCGAGGTCAAGGACAAGGTGTTCGACCGCTTCGAGAGCCATTCTCTCGGCTCCAAGCATCGCGGCGTCGGACTTGGCCTCTCCATCGTGCGTTCGATCGTGGAGCTGCATGGTGGCCATGTAGAGCTCGATTCTGCGCCAGGGCAGGGCACGCGGGTCACCGCGGTGTTTCCCTCGGAAGGCATGCCGCTCTCGGATGCCGCTGAATGACAGAGGATACCGTGAAGACAGGCGGGCATCGGCTGACGCTGGCCGGTGAAGCCGCCACGGTGCGGCTCGGCCGCGATCTCGCCGCGATCCTCAAGCCCGGCGATATCGTGGCGATCTCCGGCCATCTCGGCGCCGGCAAGTCGTTGCTGGCGCGCGCTATCCTGCGCGAGCTTGCCGACAACCCGGACCTGGAGGCTCCGAGCCCGACCTTCACCCTGGTGCAGAGCTACGACACGCTGCGCGGCAGCGTGATCCATGCCGATCTCTACCGGGTGCGGTCCCCCGACGAGCTCGATGATATCGGGCTGATCGAGGATCTCGACCGCATCATCACGCTGGTCGAGTGGCCGGACCGGGCCGGTACGCGGCTGCCTGCCGGTCGGCGGCTCGACATCGTGCTCGACGTCGACCCAAAGGCGCCCGAGACCGGGCGGATCGCCAGTCTCGCCGGCGGTGTGCTCTGGCGCTCGCGCCTTGCCATCGCGATCGCAGCGCGGCGACTGATCGACTCTGCCGGATGGGGTGAGGCCAAGCGCGACTTCATGCTCGGCGACGCCTCGACCCGCGCCTATGAGCGGCTGACCCGTCCGGATGGACAAACCGCCATCCTGATGATTTCGCCGCCGCGCGCGGACGGCCCCGCGATCCGCCTCGGCAAGCCTTACAGCGCCATCGCGCACCTGGCGGAATCGGTCGATGCCTTCGTCGGCATGGATCGCGGCCTGCGCTCGCTGACCTATTCGGCCCCCGACATCTTTGCCCAGGACCTCGAGACCGGCCTCCTGCTGATCGAGGACCTCGGTGACGAAGGCGTGCTCGACGAGAACGGACCGATTCCCGAACGCTATGAGGCCGCCGCACGCCTGCTGGCCGACATGCATCGCCACACCTTGCCGGCGATCCTGCCGGTCGCCGACGGACGCGACTACATCGTGCCGGACTATGATCGGGGTGCGCTCTCGATCGAGACCGAACTCGTGCTCGAATGGTACGCCCCGCATATTGCCGGTGTGACCTTGCCGGCGGTGACTCATGCCGAATTCAGCCGCATCTGGAGCAAGCTGTTCGACGAAATCCTCGCCGCACCATCGACCTGGACGCTCCGCGACTTCCACTCCCCCAACCTGATCTGGCTGCCGAAGCGTGAAGGACACGCCAAGCTCGGTCTGATCGATTTCCAGGACGCCGTGCTCGGCCACCCCGCCTATGATCTGGTCTCGCTGGGACAGGACGCGCGCGTTGACGTGCCGGCGGCGCTGGAACTCAAGCTGCTTGCCTCCTATGGCTCGGCGCGGCGGGCGGCGGACGAGAGCTTCGATCTCGCCGGCTTCGCTCGCGCCTATGCGATCCTGGGCGCACRGCGCAACACCAAGATTGCCGGGATCTTCRCACGCCTCGACAAGCGCGACGGCAAGCCTGCCTATCTCAAGCACCTGCCGCGAATCGAAACGTACTTGCGCCGCAACCTCGAGCACCCAGCGCTCGAAGAGCTGAAGGCCTGGTATCAGGCCCATCTGCCGAAGCTGTTCGAGACAGCCGAGAGCCCCTGAGAGGTCGTCCGCGACAAGCGCGACCGCGACGCGCTATGGATCGCGCAGGTTCATCACAATCGGGAGATTCGCGTGACTGAGACGGGTTCGCGGCCGATCCGCCGGGCCATGGTGCTGGCGGCAGGCATTGGCCAGCGCATGCGCCCAATCACCGACAGCCTGCCGAAGCCCTTGGTCCGGATCGGCGGCAAGGCGATGCTCGATCACGCGCTCGACCGGCTCGCCGAAGCCGGCGCCACCGAGGCGATCGTCAATGTCCACCATCTCGCCGAGCAGATCGAGGCTCACCTCGCCGGGCGCACACATCCCCGGATCGTCATCTCGGACGAGCGCGACGCGCTGCTCGAAACCGGCGGCGGCGTGAAGAAGGCCCTCCCGCTGCTCGGCGGCGAACCCTTCTTCCACGTCAACTCCGACTCGCTCTGGAGCGAGACCGGCATCTCCAACATTGCGGCCATGGCCGAGGCCTGGACGCCGGCGGAGATGGACATGCTGATGCTGCTGGCCCGGCGCGAGGACAGTGTCGGCTTCGACGGCGCCGGCGACTTCTTCCAGGATGCGGACGGCCGGCTGACACGGCGCGGACAGGCGCCAACGGCCCCCGTCGTCTATGCCGGGGTGATCATCATGAAACCCGAGATCTTTGCCGACACCCCCGAGGGCTCGTTCTCGCTCAACCTGCTCTTCGACCGGCTCATCGCGCGAAAGCGCCTGTTCGGACATGTTCTGCAGGGCCAGTGGCTGCATGTCGGCACGCCGGAAGCGATCGCGCCGGCAGAAGCCGCGTTCGCGGCCGCCCAGAGCTTCCATGGCTGAGCTCAACCTGTTCACCATCCCCGCCGGCACAGCGTTTCTCGACGTGCTGGCGCAGGCGGTGCTGGATGGACGATTCGGTCAGGTCTACGCGCCGGATGATCCGGCAGCGATGGCTCGTGCGACGCTCTATCTCCCGACGCGCCGTGCAGCGCGGGCCCTGGTCGCCGGCCTGTCTGCGAGGCTTGGCGGCAAGCCGCTGCTGCTGCCGCGCATCGTGCCGCTCGGCGATGTCGACGAGGCCGAGACAGCGTTGATCGGCGCGGGCGGCTGGGATGGCGCGCGCGTCGGGCCGATCGACCCACTGGCGCGGCGGATGCTGCTGGCGCGGCTGGTCGATAGCTGGGGACGCACGGCGAACCGCAGCCACCTGAAGCTCGACCCGTCAGAGCCCTCGCTCGTGCCTTCGACGCTGGCCGAGGCCTGGGGGCTGGCTGGCGACCTCGCCGCCCTGCTCGACCAGATGCAGACCGAAGGCGTGCCGGTCGAGCGGCTGGCGACCCTTGACGCCGCTCGTTTCGACAAGGTCTGGCAGCTCAATGCGAGCTTCCTGGCCATCCTGGGCGAGGCCTGGCCGAAGATCCTCGAAAGCCGCGATGCCTGCGATCCTGCCGATTTTCGCAACCGCATGCTCGAAGCCGAACGCCAACGCCTGCTTTCCGGCAGCGTGACCGGGCCTATCATTGCTGCGGGCTCCACGGGCACGATCCCGGCCACCGCCCGGCTTCTCGCAGCGATCGCACGGATGCCCAATGGCGCGGTCGTACTGCCCGATCTCGACCTCGACCTGGCTCAGCTTGCCTGGGAGGCGATCGAGAAGGAGCCTGCACCGTCCCACCCGCAGGCGGCATTGTATCGGCTGCTCCAGACATTGAAGGCCGGCCGTGACGACGCCCAGCCGCTGGCGAGGCCGGAACCGGGCCTCGCGGCCCGGGCGGCGTTGCTGCGCGAGGCGATGCTTCCGGCATCGGTCACGGAATTCTGGGCCGATCTCGCGACCCGCGTTTCCCCGGGCGAGGCTGAAGCAGCCTTCGATGGGATCAGCATCGTGGAGACCGCCGACGAGCGCGAGGAGGCGCTGGCAGTCGCCATCGCGCTCCGTGAAACACTGGAGCAGGACGGCAAGCACGCCGCACTGATCACTCCCGATCGCGGCCTCGCCGAACGAGTCGTCGTGGAACTCCGGCGCTGGGGCATCGAAGCCGATGATTCCGCTGGCCTGCCGCTCGCGCGCTGGCCGGCCGGCGCCCTGCTGCGCCTCCTCCTGGAGGCTGCGCGAGCCCAGATGATGCCGGCGAGCCTCGTTCCCTTGCTTGCCCACCCGCTTTGCCGGCTCGGACTGTCGCGACAGACCGTGGCGCAGGGCGCGGCGGCGCTCGAGATCGGCGCCTGGCGGGGCGAGGCTGTCACAAAGGGATTTGCGGGCCTGCGCGACAGTTTTGCGGCGGTTCCGGGACTGATGCAGGACCGGCATGCGCCTGCGCCGCGCAGGCGCCTGAACAGCGCGGATCTCGCCGCCGCGGGCCTGGTTCTCGACGCGATCGAGGCCGCCATGGCGCCGCTGCTCGCAGCACTGGCCGCCCCGCTGCCTTCCTTCGCTACTGTGGTGACGGCAAGTCGCGATGCCCTGGTCGCACTCAGTCGGGCGGAGAGTGGCGCCACGCTCGCCTTCGTCGGGCCGGACGGCRAGGCCCTTGCAGGGCTGTTCGACCAGATCGACGGCGCCCTCCCAGATGCACCCGAGGCCGGCCATCCCCGCGATGTCATTGCGATCCTCGACAGCCTGCTGGCCGAGACATCGGTCCGACGCAGCGGGACGGGCCATCCTCGCGTCAAGATCTGGGGCTTGCTGGAAGCGCGCCTGCTGGAAGCCGACCATGTCGTGCTGGGCGGCCTCGTCGAGTCCGTCTGGCCTCCGGAGGCCAAGACCGATTCCTTCCTGAACCGGCCGATGCGGGCCGAACTGGGCTTGAGCGCTCCCGAGCGGCGCATCGGCCAGACCGCGCATGATTTCATCCAGGGCGCGATGGCGCAGCGGGTGACCCTGACCCGCGCGCGCAAGGCCGGCGAGGCCGAGACCATCGCCTCGCGCTTCTGGCAAAGGCTCAAGGCCGTGACCCCGCAGGATGTCTGGAACGGGGCCGCAGCCAGGGGAGCCCGCCTGACCGGGCTTGCTTCACTCCTGAGCAAACCCGCCGACGCCAAACCAATCGGCCGCCCTGCTCCGCGGCCCGCGCGCCAGCTCCAGCCCGTCGCGCTCAGCGTCACCGAGGTCGAGACGCTCTACCGCGACCCCTACCAGATCTTTGCCCGCAAGATCCTGAAGCTCGACGCCCTTCCCGAGCTCGTTGGCGACCCCGGCGCCAGCGATCGCGGCAACCTGCTGCATGATATTGTCGGGACTTTCGCGGAGACCTATCCGGAGCAATTGCCGGCCGACTCGCTCAATCACCTGATCGCGATCGGCAAGCGCCTGTTCCAGGCGTTTGACGATACACCCGAGGTCCGCGCCTTCTGGTGGCCGCGCTTCCTCCTGACCGCCAGTCATTTCATCGGCTGGGAGGAGCGCCGGCGCGGCGAGCTGGCACGGGTTGCAGTCGAACGCGGTACCGCGGCGACGTTCAAGCTGCCGGACGGCGCGGAATTCCGACTGAGCGGGCGGGCCGACCGAATCGAGATCACGCGCCAGACCTCGCTGCGCATCATCGACTTCAAGACCGGAGCTCCGCCAAGCAAGGCGCAGGTCGAGAAGGGTTTTGCGCCGCAATTGACACTGGAAGCCGAGCTCGCGGCGCGATCCGGATTTCGCGAGGATATCGCTCCTGCACCGGTCGACGCGCTGCTCTATCTCAAGCTCCATCACGATCCGAAGGGCTGGGCCAAGGACAAGCCGCTCGAGTTCGATGGCGAGCCTCTGGCCGATGTCGCCGCGCGCCATCTCGAACGGCTGATCGAGCATCTCCATGCGCTTCGAAGCGGGCGCGAAGCCTATGTCTCGCGGCGCGCGCCCGACTACATCAAATATACCAGCCCCTACGACCAGCTCGCGCGGGTCAAGGAGTGGTCCGCGGCACCGGGTGGCGACGAGCCCGGAGGCGAAACATGAAGCCCGGCTGGATCGTTCCCCCGCAGACCAACCAACGCCAGGCGCTTGCCGCCCGGCCCGATCTCAGCGCCTGGGTTTCGGCCAATGCCGGTTCAGGCAAGACGCATGTGCTGGTCAACCGCGTGCTGCGACTGCTGCTCGATGGCGTCGCGCCGGCCCGGATGCTCTGCATCACCTACACCAAGGCGGCGGCCGCCAATATGGCGAACCGCGTGTTCAAGGCGCTCGGCGCCTGGGCGACCATGCCGGATGAGGCCCTTTCCGCGGCGCTCCAAGGCCTGACCGGCGAGCGCGCGACGGCGCGGCAGCAGGCAAGCGCTCGCCGGCTGTTCGCGGAGGCGCTGGAGACGCCGGGTGGGCTCAGAATCGAGACCATCCACGCCTTCTGCACGCGCGTTCTGCAATCTGCGCCCTTCGAGGCGAACGTACCGCCGCGCTTCGAGGTTGCCGATGATCTCGCGCAGGCTGAGCTGCTGCACGACGCAAGGCGCGAATTGCTCGCGGCCATTGCCGCCGATCCTGCCGGCGCGGAGGCGCAGGCGCTCGACCTGCTGGCCAGGCAGGCGGCGCAGGACACCTTTGACGCGATGATGCAGGAGGCCTTGCGCCAGCGCACCCTGTTCAGCGACGCAGACGGCCGCGCGCGCTCGGCGCAGGAGATGCGCGCGGGCATTTCGGGTTTCCTGGGAATTGCACCGGACCTGACGAATGACGAGGTGCTGGCCGATTTCCGGCGCGATCTTGCCTCCGTTCCAGGACTTGCCGCTCTCGTCTCGGCGCTGGATGCCGGTAGCGCGACCCGGCAGAAATTTGCGGCTGCGCTGCGGAGCCTGACGGCGCAGCAGTTCGAGGGCGACCCGATCGCAACCTGCCGCTCCGGCTTCATCACGGCCGAAGGCACGGTCAACGCGCATATCAGGGGCAAGGGCAAATCCGAACTCGAGTCGGCGCTGATGGCCGTGCTCGACACTCTTGCCGATCTCCTGCTCGGCGCAGTCGACCAGCTCAACGCCATTGCCATCCGCGACCGCAGCCACGCGCTCGCGCTGCTGGTGACACGGATGCTCGCCTCTTATCAGCGGTTGAAGAGCGAGCGCTCGCTGCTGGACTATGACGACCTGATCGCCAAGACGCGCTCCCTCCTCTCGCGGGTCGAGGCCGCCTGGGTGCTCTACAAGCTCGATGCCGGCATCGATCACATCCTGCTCGACGAGGCGCAGGACACCAGCGAGGCGCAATGGGCGATCCTGGGCGCGCTCGCCGACGAGTTCACGGGCGGACGGGACACGCGCGCAGAGAGCCCAAAGCCCCGGACGATCTTCGTCGTCGGCGATGAGAAGCAGTCGATCTACGGCTTCCAGGGTGCCGCGCCGAGCGCCTTCGGCGAGCAGCGGACCCGGCTCGGGCTGAATATCCGGCAGGCGCAGCTCGCATTCGAGGCGGTGAGCCTCAACACCTCCTTCYGCTCGGCGCCCGACATCATGCGGGCGGTGGACATCGTCTTCGCGGTGGCGGAGCACGCCCGCGGGCTGGTCTTCGACGGCAGCGCCCGGCCGGAGGTGCATGACACGGTGCGCCAGGGCGACCCCGGCGCAGTCGATCTCTGGCCGCTATCGGCCGACGACCAGAGCGAGCCGCCGGATGCCTGGACGACTCCGGTCGACGCGCCCGAGCAGCGTAGCGGGACCGTGAAGCTCGCAACGCGCATCGCCGGCGTGCTGGCACGCTGGACGCGCAGCGGGCAGGATGATCTCGGACACGGCTTCAAGCCCGGCGACGTCATGATCCTGCTGCGCCAGCGCGGGCCGCTGTTCGAGGCGATCGTCAAAGCCCTGAAGGATGCGGGCGTGCCGGTGACCGGTCGCGATCGCTTGAGCCTCGCGACACATCCCGCTGTCGAAGACCTCGTGGCACTCGGCCGGGCGCTGCTCCTGCCCGATGACGACCTGTCGCTGGCCATCGCGCTGAAGACGCCGCTGCTTGGCCTCGACGACGACGATCTGATGCGCTTCGCGCCGGAGCGAAAGGGCTCGCTGCGCGTCGCCCTGCACGGCATCGGCGAAAGCGAGCCGCGCTTTGCCGCCACCGAAGCACGCCTCTCCCAACTCGGTGACGACGCACGGCGCATCGGGCCATTTCGCTTCTTTGCGCAGCTGCTCGGGCCGGAAGGCGGGCGCAATCTCGCTCTGGCTCGGCTTGGGGCCGAGGCCGGCGACGCGCTCGACGCCTTTCTCAACGCGGCGCTGGACTATGAGCGACGGCACGGCCCATCGCTTGCCGGCTTCCTGCACCACATCACCCAGGCCGGAACCGAGGTTAAGCGCGACCTCTCCAGCAGCGCAGGCGAAGTGCGCGTCATGACGGTGCACGGCTCGAAGGGATTGGAGGCGAAGATCGTGATCCTCGCCGATCTCGCCCCCGAGCCGGGCGCCAAGCGCTTGCCGAAGATTCTCGCGGTGGAACCTCCCAGGGGCAAACTCGTGCCGATCTGGCCCCCGGCCAGGGCAGACGATGCGGAGGCGACCCGCAGGGCGAAGGCGCAGGTCGTCGACCAGCTTGCCGAGGAGCATCATCGCCTCCTCTATGTCGCGATGACCCGGGCCGAGGACCGGCTGATCGTCTGCGGAGCGCAAGCCAAAGGCGAGGCGCCGCCCGGAAGCTGGTATGCGATGATCGAAAGCGGACTTTCGCTCGCGACATCGGGCCTGCAGGAGGTCGCCGCACCGGACGGTGTCGGCACGATCCGGCGCTTCATGGTCTCGGCACCAAAGCCCACCGGTCCTGTGGAGGAGGCGCAGTCCAAGCCGGTGCTCGCCGAACCCGGCTGGCTCCGCGCCTCCGCGCCCGCCGAACAGGAACCGTTGCCACCGCTCAAGCCGTCGAATGCGATCAGCGCCGCCGATGCGGCCGAGCGGCCGGGCGACGGCCCATTCCTTGCCGAGGCAGCGCAAGCCGGCCGGCTGGCGCATCTGCTCCTGCAGATCCTGCCGGATGTCGACGCGCCGGCCCGCAACGCGACGGCACAGGCACTCGCCGCCCTGCGCGGAGCCGGTTTGCCTGGCGCACGACGCCAGGAGGTCATCGGCCAGACCCTGGCTTTGCTTCGCGCCCCTGCGCTTTCCGCCCTGTTTTCATCCGGATCTCTGGCTGAGGTTCCGATTGCCGGCGAGATCACGCTTGCGAATGGTGCAGTGCGCGCCGTCTCGGGCCAGATCGACCGGCTCGCCGTCACGGAGAACGAGGTACTGATCGCCGACTTCAAGACGGCGTCGCGCCCGCCGGCCGATGAATCGGCGATCCCGCCCGCGACGCAAGCCCAGCTCGCCGTCTATCGCGCCCTGATCGGGCAAATCTATCCGGGGCGGCAGGTGCGGACCCTGGTGATCTACACTGCGACGCTCGCGACACTGGAGCCACAAGCCGCTGCGCTCGATGCCGTTCTGGCGAATTTGGCAGGGTAGCCCTGCTTCAATGCAAGGCCGACGAAACTTGACCCGGGCTGCCGGCGTTCATAGCTTCGGTGTCGAATGCAGCAGTGCTGCGAACTGCTTTTGAAAGGCGAAGAAGCCATGGCGACGAACAAGGTAACCGATGCGAGCTTCGAGGCGGATGTCCTCAAGTCGAGCGAGCCGGTCGTGGTCGATTTCTGGGCCGAGTGGTGCGGCCCCTGCCGGATGATCGGCCCAGCGCTCGAGGAGATCGCCGGTGAGATGGCCGGCAAGGTCAAGATCGTGAAAATGAATGTCGATGAGAACCAGGCCATTCCCGCCCAGTTCGGCATTCGCTCGATCCCGACCCTGATGCTGTTCAAGGACGGCAAGCTGGCCTCGCAGAAGGTCGGCGCGGCCCCTAAGAGCGACCTTTCGCGCTGGATTTCGGCCTCGGTCTGAGTTCTGCCGGCCTGTCGGGCCAAAAAAATCAGCCCGCCTTCCCTGGGGGAGGCGGGCTTTTCTTTGGGCGAATGGCGCCGTTCCGTCGAAGAATCAGCGCTTCGAGCGGGAATCGACGCTCCAGGCGCCAGCACCGGCGAAGACCAGGTAAAGGAAGATGAAGCAGTAGAGGATCGCCGCATCGCCGCCATTAAGCAGCGGGTAGATGCTGCGCGGTGCGTGGAACATCCAGTAAGCATAGGCCATTTCGCCAGCCAGCACGAAGGCGACAGGACGGGTCCACAGGCCGATCAGGATCAGGAAACCGCCAACAGCCTCCAGAATGGCGCCGAACCAGAACAGAGAGAAGGCGGCCGGCAGGCCGCTGGCTGGCGCGGCCGGGAAACCAAAGAGCTTCTGAGTGCCATGGATGATGAAGATCAGCGCGGTCACGATGCGCAAAACGGCGAGAGCCTGCGGGGCAAAGCGGCTCAGGGGGTTGGAGGCTTGCATTCGGACATAACCTTCTAGGTCGCGGAGGCTCGAGTACGTCGGAACAGGCTGGATTCGTGCCGAATTGCGGCATTGCATCTGGACTGCGCGGCGAAGTTGTCGGGTTTCACGCGATTTTCAATTCACAAGAACGTTTGCACTGCAACATTCCCCGGCGAAGTGCCATGGCTGGCGCATTTGCCACAAATCCGAGTGATCGCTGCTCCGGGCCCGTGCTGGAATCTGGTTTCCCTTAACCGGCCCTTAAAAGCGCCATGTTTGACTCCTGTGTGAAGCTCGCGCGTTTTCGGTGCAAAGGGCGCGGTTTCACGGGGCTGAACGGGGCAGAATGAACGATCGGGCGAGACGAGGCGGCGAGCGGCGCGAGCCGTCCTTCGAGGGTGGGCGGAGCGAGAGTTCCGACGCCTTCGACATGCGCCTCTCCGCCGATGATCGCTCGAGCCGCAGCCATCGCGGCGCCGCACGTCAGGAGCCGAGAGAAGAGATGCCGAAGATCCGCAAGGGTGGGGGCGGAAATGGCGGGGGCCGGCGGCGTGGACGCAAGCGCCGCTCCTTCCTCGGCCGGATGATGTACTGGACGCTGGTCCTCGGACTCTGGTGCGTCATCGGTGTCGGCGGGCTGGTGGCCTATCACGCGGCGCAATTGCCGCCGATCAATCAGCTCACCGTGCCAAAGCGTCCGCCGAACGTCGCGATCCTCGCCGCCGACGGCTCGCTGCTCGCCAATCGCGGCGAGACCGGCGGGCGTACCGTGACGCTTGGCGAGATTCCGCCCTATCTGCCCAAGGCCTTCGTCGCGATCGAGGATCGACGCTTCTACGAGCATTTCGGCATCGACCCGATCGGCATCGCCCGCGCCATGGTGCGCAACGTCACCAACCGGGGTGGCGGCGTCCAGGGCGGCTCCACCCTGACGCAGCAGCTTGCCAAGAACCTGTTCCTGACCCAGGACCGCACCGCCGCGCGCAAGATCCAGGAAGCGATCCTGGCGCTGTGGCTGGAGCAGACCTACAGCAAGGACCAGATCCTCGAGCTCTATCTCAACCGCGTCTATTTCGGCTCCGGCGCCTATGGCGTCGAGGCGGCCGCGCAGCGCTATTTCAACAAGTCCGCCCGCTCGGTCACCGTCCCCGAAGCCGCCATGCTGGCGGGCCTGGTACAGGCACCGTCGCGGCTGGCGCCCAACCGCAATCCGGATGCGGCCGAGAAACGGGCGCAGCTCGTGATCGCCGCGATGGCCGAGCAGGGCTTTGTCTCGCCGGCCGCAGCGAAATCAGCACTGGTCGCCCCGGCAGAAGCGGCCGAACGTGTCGGCGCCGGCTCGGTGAACTATGCGGCCGACTACGTCATGGACGTGCTCGACGACTTCATCGGTGCGGTCGAGGGCGACGTCACGGTGCTGACGACAATCGATCCAAAGCTGCAGGCCGCGGCCGAAACGACCCTTGTCGAGTCTCTGGCCGCCCAGGGCGGGAAGCTGAATGCCAGCCAGGGCTCCGTCGTTTCCATGGCGCCGGACGGGGCTCTGCGCGCGCTGATCGGCGGACGCGACTACACCAAGAGCCAATTCAACCGCGCGACCGCCGCCAAGCGCCAGCCAGGCTCATCCTTCAAGCCCTTCGTCTATCTGACTGCGATCGAGCATGGCCTGACGCCGGACACGATCCGCGACGACTCCCCGGTCTCGATCAAGGGCTGGCAGCCGGAGAACAACAGCCGCACCTATCGCGGCCCGGTGACCCTGCAGACCGCCTTCGCCCATTCGATCAACACCGTCGCGGTGAAGCTGAACCAGGAGGTGACGCCGAAGGAAGTCGTGCGCACCGCGCAGCGGCTCGGCATTTCCTCGGGCCTCCAGGCCAATGGCTCGCTGGCACTCGGTACCTCGGAAGTGACGCCGATCGAGCTCACCACGGCCTATGCCAGCTTCGCGAATGGCGGGCAGTCCGTGCTGCCCTATGTCATCCGCGAGGTAAAGTCGGTCTCGGGCAAGGTGATCTATGCCCGCAAGGCGACGAGTTTCGGGACGGTGGTGCAGCCGCAGGTGCTGCCGATGATCAACGCCATGTTCCACGAAACCATGGCCAGCGGCTCGGGCAGCAAGGGCAATCTCGCCGGTTGGGAAGTCGGCGGCAAGTCGGGAACCACGCAGGATTTCCGCGATGCCTGGTTCGTCGGTTTCACCTCCAAGCTGGTGACCGCCGTCTGGATCGGCAATGACGACAACAGCGCCATGAAGCGGGTCTATGGCAGCGGATTGCCACTCGAAGTCTGGGGCAGGTACATGAAGGCCGCCCATGTCGGCCTGCAGCCATCGCCGCTGCCGGGTGGGTTGTGGCGCGCGGGGCCGAAATCGATCTTCGATGGCGGCGCGCCAGTGGCCGGCATGCAGCCGCCAGCACAGACCCAGACAGCGGGCGCAGGTTCGGACCGCGCCTGGGTGCCGCCTGCGCCGCAGGAGAAGAACTTCCTCGAGCGGCTGTTCGGCGGCTGAGCCTTTTCAGGCCTTGGCCGCTCGCAGCTTGCGCGAGGCGTGAAACAGGACCAGTGCCGACACGCCGAGCAGCGACATCATCGCCGGCAGCGGCAGCGCGGAGTCGGTCAGCAGCTTGCCGACCACAAGACCGACACAGGCCGAGAACAGCATCTGGCAGAGCCCGACGAAGGATGATGCAGCACCAGCGCGATCCGGAAACGGCATGAGCGCCGAGGCCTGCGCCTGGGGCATGCTGAGCCCGATCCCGATCGAATAGATCGCCCAGGGTATCGTGACGCCGAGGGGGCCGCCAAAGCCGGCGGTGAGGCATAGCAGCATGCTCAGCCCGCCCGCAGCCAGGAAGGCCACGCCGATCGCAATGACGCCGTCGAGCCCACGCCGGCCGACGAGACGCTGGGCGATGATGGTGCCCAGGATGAAGCCAAGCACCCCGAACCCGAAGGACAGGCCGTAATCGCGCGGCGACAGGCCATAGATGCTGATCAGCACGAAGGACGAGCCGGAGATGAAGGCGAAGAGTCCGCCATAGGCCAAGGCCGTGATCGCGACATAGACACGATAGGGACGGTTCCTGAGCAAGACGCCGAAGCTGCGGAAAATCGCCAGCAGCGACAGCCGCTCCGATGAACGCACGCGGATGGTTTCCGGCAGGAACAGGATGATCACGACCGCCAGCAGCAGCGCGAGAGCCAGCGTCGCAACAAAGGTCGAGCGCCAGCCAAAGGCCGCCTGCAGGATGCCGCCGACCGCCGGCGCAATGGCCGGGACCAACCCCATGATCATGCCCATGCGGGCGAATTCCCGGCCGGCGCGGGGCCCCTCATAGAGATCCCTGACCATGGCCCGGCCGAGCACGATCGGCCCGGACGCGCCCAATGCCTGCAAGACCCGGCCCGCCACCAGCCACTCGATCGAAGGCGCAAGTGCGCAGAGCAGGGTCGCGACGAGGAAAAGCGCCAGCCCGGTGAGAAGCACGGGTTTGCGCCCCAACCGATCCGAGAGCGGCCCCCAGACGATCTGGCCTCCGGCGAAACCGAACAGAAAGGCGGAGAGCGTCGCCTGCGCCCCTGCAACGTCGGTGCCCATGACACGAACGATCTCGGGCAGGGACGGCAAATAGAAATCGGTCGAGAGCGGCCCGAGGGCCGTCAGCATGGCAAGGACCGCGGTCATTGCGAGCGTGTCGGGGCGCAGCTTCACGAGACCATCCCTGTTTCGGCTGATGCCGGGTTAGGGGAGGTTGCGCCTCAAGTCGAGCCGGACGCCTGCGGCCAGGACTGCCTCAGCCGTAGCCGTGCAGCCCTGCGCCATGGCGCTTCAGCCAGGCTTCCGCTTCTTCCGTCCGTGGGCAGAGCTTGTGGGTCAGCGCCCAGAAGCGATGGGAATGGTTCATCTCCTTGAGATGCGCGACTTCATGGGCCGCGAGATAGTCCAGCACCAGTGGCGGGGCGAGGATCAGGCGCCAGGAGAAATTCAGGTGCCCCCTCGACGAACAGGAGCCCCACCGGCTCGTGGTGTCGCGGATGGTGATCTTGCGGGCGGGGATGCCGAGCGTTGCCGTGTGGTGCCTGACCGCACGCTCCAGATCCTCGAGTGCGGCGCGGCGCAGGAAATCCTTGACCCGACGCGCGACATGGGCGGCTTCGCCGGCGACCGCGATGATGGCGGTGCCATCCTTGTCGATTGTAGCGTGGGTGATGCCGCGCACCTTCGACCAATGCACGATCCGGTGGGGTGCGCCGCGAAAGGGCACGACCTGTCCCGGCTCAAAGGGCACCGAAAGCGGACGTTTGGCGAGCTTTGCCGCGATCCAGCCACCATGATTCTCGGCGAAGATCTTGCCGGTGAGGAAGTCTGCGCGTTCCGGCAGCGTCAGCGTGATCTCGCCGGTCGCCTGCGAGACACGCAGCGTCATCCGCCGAGCGGCAGCGCGCCGCTTCACCGCAACGGAGAACAGCGTGCCGCCGTGAGCGACCTCGATCCGATCCGGATCAGGCTGGCGCTTGAACAGGGAGAGCCGCATCGCCCGCAATTGTGCTGGATTCGCGGGCGATGCGGAAGGGCTTCAGTTCGCGATCTTCAAGGCCTTGCGCGCGACGGCCGCGCTGTCGTCCCGGCGCACCTTGGCTGCCTCCATGTCGAGGCTGACCATGAAGTCGGAAATGCGGGGCGCGATTTCGGCGCGGAAGCGCGAACCGTTGAAGACGCCGTAATGGCCGACGCCCTTCTGAAGGTAATGCACGCGCTTGTCGGCCGGGATATTGGCGCAGAGATCATGGGCGGCCTGGGTCTGGCCGACGCCCGAGATATCGTCGTTCTCGCCCTCGACCGTCATCAGCGCAACACGACGAATGGCCTTCAGATCAACCAGCTTGTCGCGATGCATCATCGTGCCCTTGGGCAGGGCATGCTGAACGAATACGGTATCGACCGTCTGGAGATAGAACTCCGCCGTCAGGTCCATGACCGCGAGATACTCGTCATAGAAATCGCGGTGCTTCTCGGCCGAATCGCCATCCCCGGCGATGAGGTGCTTGTACATCTCGTAGTGAGCCGAGACATGCCGGTCGATATTCATGGCCATGAAGCCCGATAGCTGCATGAAGCCGGGATAAACCTCCCGGAAAGCGCCCATATGCGGGAACGGCACCATGGTGATGCAATTGCGGCGGAACCATTCGGTACCGCGCTCCATGGCTAGCTGGTTGACCGCGGTCGGCGAGCGGCGGGTATCGATCGGACCACCCATCAGGGTCATCGACCGCGGCGCATTGGGATCATTCTCCGCTTCCATCCGCGCGATCGCGGCAATCACCGGAACCGCAGGCTGGCAGACGGCCATGACATGGGTGCCGGGGCCGAGCGTCTGGAGCATGCCGACGACGTAGTCGATATAATCGTCGAGATCGAAGCGACCGGCGGCGAGCGGCACCAGGCGGGCATCCGTCCAGTCGGTGATGTAGACCTCATGGCCAGGCAGGAAGGCCTCGACCGTGCCTCTTAGCAGAGTGGCGTAATGGCCCGACATCGGCGCAACCAGCAGCACCTTCGGCTGCGGCTTGCGACGCCCGGCGATTTTGCGGTCGAAATAGACCAGCTTGCAGAAGGGCCGCTCCCAGACGACGCGTTCCTCGACGGCGACCTTGACGCCGCCAATCGTGGTCTCGTTCAGGTCGAAGGCGGGCTTGCCATAGCGGCGCGTCATCCGTTCGAACAGTTCACAGGACGCAGCGACCGTGCGGCCGAGCGGCGTGTAGGTCAGCGGATTGGCTGGGTTCTTGAACGCCAGCTGCAGCGCATCCGACATGCCACGAACGGGCGCGACCATCGTATGAACCGCTTCGTAGGCGTGATAAGCGAACGACATGGCAGCTCCATACATGCAGCGACGTCTCCCGGGTGCCGGATGCACCTGATGATGCGCCGCAACAAACAGCGCAGCCTAGATTGTTTCTGCTCTCATTCAATCCGGCAAAAGGCTAAGATTTTCCTTCAATGCCAAAATGCCACAGTTTTGCACTGCAAAACCCCGGTCCGTCATCGGATGCATGGGCGTCATGACGGTCCCTGATGCGGATCTCCCGCCGCTGGCACGATCCAGCCGTCATTTGCGCCTCGACACCCTCGTGCGGTTGCGCTGGCTTGCTATCGCCGGCCAGAGCCTCGCAGTCGCTGGCGTGCATTTTGGCCTCGGCTTCACCCTGCCCTTCGGCTGGTGTTTCCTCGCCATCGCAATCTCCGCCTGGCTGAACATTGCGCTGCGCATTCGCTTTCCGCTCAGCCACAGGCTGCGCGAGGATGCGGCGACCGCGCTGTTGGCCTTCGACATCATCCAGCTCGCAGCCCTGCTCTACCTGACCGGCGGCCTGCAAAATCCCTTCGCAATTCTGTTCCTCGCGCCGGTGATGATTTCGGCGACAGCCTTGCCGCCGCAGCGCACCATGCTGCTCGGGCTACTGGCCGTCGTGCTGGCGAGCGTGCTGAACTTCGCGCATCTGCCCCTGCCCTGGGCCGGGCCCAACCGGCCGGTCCTGCCGCCATTCTACCAGGCCGGGAACTGGATCGCGCTCGTGCTCGGGCTCGGCTTCACCGGCATTTATGCCTGGCGCGTCGCCAAGGAAGCGCGCGACCTCTCGGAGGCTCTCGCTGCGACGGAGTTGGTCCTGGCACGCGAACAGCACCTTTCGCAGCTCGACGGCCTCGCCGCAGCAGCAGCCCATGAACTCGGCACGCCGCTCGCCACGATCGCCCTGGTGGCACGTGAATTGTCGCGGCTGGCCCCTCCGGAAGGCGAGATGGCGGAGGATATCACGCTGCTGCGCGAGCAGGTCGAGCGCTGCCGCGGCATCCTCGGCAAGCTCACCTCGCTTCAGGACGACGATGCCGGCCCGCTCGACCAACTCTCGCTGCGCCTGCTGATCGAAGAGACGGCCGGCCCGCAGCGGCCATTCGGCGTGCCGTTCCGCATCGATATGATCGGAGACAAGCCGGAACCCGTCTGCCGACGCAACCCGGGCATGATCTACGGCCTCGGCAATATCGTCGACAATGCCGTCGACTTCGCCCGGTCCGAAGTGGCGATCATCGCACAATGGACCGATATACATGTCATGCTGACCATCGCCGATGATGGCCCCGGGTTTCCTCCCGACGTCCTGATGCGCGCCGGCGAGCCCTATCTCTCGCGCGCAGCGGCAGAAAGTCGCGCCGGCGGCGGTTTGGGCCTGGGACTTTTCATTGCAAAAACGCTGCTGGAACGCGGCGGTGCAGCGCTCGAATTTTCGAATCTGCCATCCCCGGCGAGCGGCGCGTCCGTCCGCATGGTCTGGCCGAGGGCGGTGTTCGAGGCCGACGCAAAACCTTCCGGGTCTTCAAAACGGGGGGAAATGCCACTACCTGAGGGTGACGGCCCCTTCTCGCCGTCCTGATGCGCGAAACCCATGATCGCGTTACAATTTCGCCGGCCCGAACCGGTGGCAGGAGAGTTGAGATGCAACAGGCGCTGAACGACGCCGCCCAATCGGACATGACCCTGCTGCTCGTCGACGACGACAAGCCGTTCCTGACCCGACTCGCGCGGGCCATGGAAGGGCGGGGTTACTCCGTACGCATCGCCGAAAGTGTCTCGGCTGGTCTTGCTGCTGTCGAAGAAGAGGCCCCGGCCTTTGCTGTCATCGATCTGCGCCTTGCTGATGGCAACGGGCTCGATGTCATCGCCCGCCTGAAGGAGCGCCGCCCCGACGCGCGCGGCATCGTGCTGACCGGCTACGGCAACATCGCGACCGCCGTCAGTGCCGTGAAGCTCGGTGCCTTCGATTTCCTGGCAAAACCCGCTGACGCCGACGAAATCCATTCGGCCCTGGCAGCCGCGCGCGATTCGCGGCCGATGCCGCCGGAAAACCCGATGTCGGCCGATAGGGTCCGCTGGGAACATATCCAACGTGTCTACGAGCTGTGCAGCCGCAATGTCTCTGAGACGGCGCGGCGGCTCGGCATGCACCGGCGCACCCTGCAGCGCATCCTGGCAAAGCGCGCCCCGCGCTGAAGCATCGGCCCGAAAAGTGGATTGCGGTTTTCGGGAAAGCCTATGCAAGCGCTGAAGGTCAGATTATCGGGCCGGATATCCGGCCCACTGATCTAGAGCGGCGGGTCCTCGATCAAGGCAAGGCGCTGGGCAGACAGCCTGGCGAAGGCGATCGTGAGCGCCTTGCGTCGTGCAGCCACGAGCGGATGGCGCGGCGCATCGCGCAGGAGTTCGCCGCCATAGCTATCGGCGATGATCAGCCCGACATCGTCGGGCAGGATTTCGCGCGGGAATTCCGGCGCGACCGCGAAGAGAAAACCATCGCAATAGTCGCGATAATCCGGCCATTTGCCATCGACGCGATAGTCCTCGATGCCCGACTTGACCTCGATGACCAGGAGTTCGCCGGTCGGAGACAAGGCGACGATATCGCCCCGACGGCCATTGGCGAAGGTCATTTCCTTGACGATGGCATAGCCGCGCTCACGCAGATGCCTGGCCGCGCCGCGGCAGACGGCACGGGTGATGTCTGGGCGGGCAGGCGGCGGGTTGAGCACGGAATCGGGAAGCAACATACCCACATGTTCACTCTTTGTGCGCCTCAACGCAAGCTGAAGACGCTTGCAGGCCCGCGCCGTCCGGCTATGGTCCCGGCGCTTTGAACTCCCATCTTGCTCTCCTGCTGATCATCATTCCGGCTGCCGCGGCATCGGCGGCGCTCTGCGTGCTGTTGCGGCCCCTGCTGGTCCGCTATGCGTTGGCGCGGCCGAATGCCCGCTCCAGCCATACGCAGCCGACGCCACAGGGCGGCGGCATCGCAGTTCTTGCCGGGGCCTTTCTCGCGCTGATCCTGGCTCTGCTGCTCCTTCCCCTTCCAACGGCGGCGCGCGCTGATCTGGTCTGGGTCATGGCGGCGGCAACGGCACTGGCGGTCGTCGGAGCCTGGGATGACATCCGCCCGCTTCCGGCCGCGACACGGCTCGTCCTGCAGGCGCTTTGCGTCGGGATCGTGCTGTTCTGCGCCGCTCCCGAACTCAGACTGTTCCCGGACCTCATGCCGCTCGGGCTCGAGCGCGGTCTCGCGCTCATCGCCGGGCTCTGGTTCGTCAATCTCGCCAATTTCATGGACGGCATCGACTGGATCACCGTGGCCGGCATCGCACCGCTCGCCGGTGCGCTTGCCCTGGCGGGCGCCAGCGGGGTGCTCGATCCCGCCAGTGGCCTGCTCGCCGCCGCCTTGTTCGGCGGGATCATCGGCTTCGCGCCGTTCAACAAGCCCGTGGCGCGGCTCTTTCTCGGCGATGTCGGCTCGCTGCCGCTCGGTCTGCTCAGCGCCTATCTGCTTTACCGCCTRGCGGGAACCGGCGCACTGACCGCCGCGCTGATCCTGCCGCTCTACCATGTCGCGGATTCGACGATCACTTTGTTCAGGCRGCTGGCGCGCGGCGAGAAAGTCTGGGAGGCGCATCGCAGCCATTTCTACCAGCAGGCCACCGTCAACGGCTTCAGCGTTCGAGAGGTCGTGATGCAGGTCGCGCTGCTCAACCTTGCCCTGATCGCGCTTGCCGGACTCAGCGTCGCCGTTCCCGCGCTTTGGCAACAGCTCATCTGTCTTGCCCTTGCAGCGATGCTGACCGGGCTGCTGCTGCGGCGCTTCGCCAGCAAGCGGATCCGGCCGTGAGCGAACGTGTTCTCGTTACAGGAGCGAGCGGCTTCATCGGCCCGCATGTCGTCGCCGGCCTTCGTGCGAGGGGATATGGCGTCCGGGTAGCCCAGCGGCGCGAGAGCCCCGCGGATGAGGGCATCGAGCGCGTGGTGATCGGCGATCTCTCCGAGCCGGTGGATTGGCGCCCGGCTGTCGCTGGCATCCGCCATGTCGTTCATCTCGCCGGCCTCGCCCATGCCGGGCCTGGTCTCGATGAATCGCTCTACCGGCGCATCAACACCGAGGCGACGCTCGCGCTGGCGGAAGCTGCTCTGCAAGCAGGCGCTGCGCGATTTGTCTATGTCTCCTCAATCAAGGCTCTCACGGGAGCCTTTGACGGCCATTTTCGCGAGAGCGACGCGCCAGCACCGGACGATGCCTATGGCCGCTCCAAGCTTGCAGCGGAGCAGGGACTCGCCGCGCTCGGTCTCGACTGGATCTCGCTAAGGCCGGTTTTGGTCTATGGGCCCGGCGTCAAAGCGAATATGGCGTCGCTCCTGAAGCTGGCGCGTTTGCCGATACCCTTGCCCCTCGGCGGTCTCGATGCCCCGCGCTCGCTGCTCGCCATCGAGAATCTCGTCGACGCGATCCTCTTCGCGCTGACATCCGCCTGTCCGGCACGGCGTAGCTATACGGTTGCCGACCCCGAGCCCGTCAGCGTGGCCGAGATGATCGCGGCGATGCGCTCCGGCCTCGGGCGCAAGCCCGGCCTCCTGGCCATTCCAGCGGCCCTCCTGAGGCAGGCGGCGCGGCTGTCCGGGAAGAAACAGGCCTTCGCCAAGCTCAGTGGCGGGCTCGTCGCGCGCCCCGAGGGGCTGATCAGGGCCGGTTGGCGGCCACCGGCAGCGACGCTTCCGRCACTGGCGCAGCTGGCCGCGGCTGCTGACGCAGCTTGAAATCCGGAATCGCCTCCTCCAGCACCGCTTCAGCCGCAAGGCGATCCTCAGCCTTGATGGCGGCTTCCAGGCGCGAGAACCAGCCCTGCATGCGGGCGCGCGCCGCGAAGCTCGGCTTCGCGGCCATGACGCCGTCGAGCCCGGTCTCGGCCATCGGCTCATCGTGCGCGAAGAGAATCTCGTTCAGACGCTCGCCAGGGCGGACGCCGGTGATCGCGATTTCGATATCGACGCCCGGCTCGTAGCCAGCGAGCCGAATCATGCGCTCGGCCAGATCCATGATCCTGACCGGCTGGCCCATCTTGAGCACATAGACGGCCGCGCGCTCAGTCTCTGGCCCTGCGGCGYGGGCATGCGACGCGGCGGTCAGGACGAGATCGCAGGCTTCGCGGATCGTCATGAAGTAGCGGATCATCTCCGGGCTGGTCACGGTCAGCGGGCCGCCGCGCTTGATCTGCGCCTTGAACTTAGGAACCACCGAGCCGACCGAGCCCAGCACGTTGCCGAAGCGCACGGCAACGAGGCGCATGCCGGAGGCTGCTGCGACAAACTCGGCATCGCGCGACTGGGCATACATCTCGGCGAAACGCTTGGTCGCTCCCAGCATCGAGACGGGCTCGATCGCCTTGTCGGTCGAGATCATCACGAAGATCTTGGCATCAGCAGCGATCGCGGCATCGATGACATGCATCGAGCCGAAGACATTGGTCTTGATGCCCTCTGCCCAGTCGGCCTCGAGATAAGGCACATGTTTCAGCGCTGCGGCGTGGATCACGATGTCGGGGGCAAACGCCGTGAAGAGCGGCGTGATCCGGGCGCGGTCGCGCACATCGGCAAGCGCTCCCGAGATCCTTGTCTCCAGCCGATGAGCCGCGAGTTCCTCGGTGATCTGGAACAGCGCCGGCTCCGAGCTCTCGACCACCAGGAGCTCCGAAGCACCGAAGGCCGCGCAGCGCAGGCAGATCTCCGAGCCGATCGAGCCACCTCCGCCGGTGACGATGACGCGCTTGCCTTTCAGGAAGGACCCCAACCGATCGCGATCGATCTTGACCGAAGGGCGGACGAGCAGGTCCTCGATCTCCAGCGGTGCCAGCTCAGTCTCGGTCCCGCCTTCGCCGAAGGAATCGAGCCGCGAGATCGGCAAGGCGAGCCTGCGCGTCCGGGCGAGCCATTTGTCCGGCTCGGCTTCCGGTGCCAAGGCGCTCGAAGTGGCGACGATACGGCGGAACGGCTCACCGCGTTCGGCCGCGTCGCCAGCGACCGTCTCGATCTGAGACAGCAGACCAAGCACGGGAACGCCGCGGATCGACTGGCCGAGATCATCGGCGCGCGGTGACAGAATGCCAGCAGGCTTCAATTTGCGCATGGTCCCGGCTTCCATGGCGCGAATGACCATCTCGACCTCGACGCCGCGGCCGAGCAGCAGCGCGGGGAGCGCCGCGTCGCGCTCGGCATGCTGTTTGGAACGGGAATATTTGAGGTAGCGATAGGCGAGGCGCGGGCCGCCGAGCAGCGCGTTCTGCACAAGCCAATAGAGTGCGATGGTGATCTTGCCGAAATAGAAGGCGCCGTAGAGGCTCGGTGACAACAGGAGATAGTCAATCACCAGCAGCGACAGCGACAGGACGGTGACCGCCTTGACGATGTTCGACAGGTCCGGAAGCGAGGCGAAGCGCCATTTCGAGCGATAAAGCGAGAAAAACCAGTAGACCGCGCCAGCATAGGCGACGAAAAACGGCAGGAAGCTCGGCAGATAGCGCAGATGCTCATCGAGCTGCCCGCCCTCGAACCGCACCACGAAAACGGAAACGATTGCCAGCGCCGTGACCACGAGATCATGGACGATGACGGCGAGCTTCTTGGTATTCTGCTTGGTGAATAGGGCCATGGCCGGCGGGGTATCCCGCTCCCGTGCCGCCTTGTCAACGCGAAGCGGCAGGCAAAGAGCGCGCTGCGCGCGAAATCAAGCCTCCGCGTGCGAGACCTTGGCGCGCGAATAGCCGAGACCGGCGAGAATGAAATCGACCATCTCCTCGATGCTCGGCCCCGGCAGGCTCAGGCATTGCGAGATCAGCATCGGATGGCAGAAGGGCGTCATTGCAAAGCGCACGCAGGCGGTGGCGACTTGCGGGTCCATCGGTCGGAATTCGCCCGAAGCGATGCCTTCCGCCACGACACCGCGCAGGATGCCGTCATAGCGCCCGATATGAGCCTGGACGACCTCCCAGCTCTCCTCCATCGCAGCGGCGACCATCTCGTGCACCTTGTGGTGGTCGAGATAACGCAGCGAGTTGATGCGGTTGTTGGTGATCAGGATATCCCGAAGCCGCTCGGCAGCGGAACGCTTTTCCCGCGCAATCGCCGTAACGGCCGCCTCCATCTCGCCCATGTAGCGCTCGGCGACGGCCTCATTGATGGATTTCTTGGAGTCGAAGAACCGATAGACATTGGCGGGACTCATCCGCAGTGCCTTGGCGATGTCCGCCACCGTGGTCTTCTGGTAGCCGATGTCACGAAAGAAGCGCTCCGCCGTATCGACGATGCACTGCCTCGTATCCCGCTCAAGATGACTCAACTCGGTTTCTCGTTCAGTTGCTCAGCGATTTCGGGTGGGAATTGTTCATTATGATGAATTTCGTCATTCGTCAACTCCATGACGAATAAAGACTTTAGCCAAATCTTCCTGGCCTCTCTGACCGGTAGACGGCAAAACTGACCAGTTTGTCAATCCGTCCCCGGGCGGGTAGACCGGGGTGCGGTGAAAGTGTCGCAGGCTAGGCCGCGCCGAGGCGGCGCAACTCGATCAGCCGGATTGCACCCGCTCCTGAGCGAGGGTCCAGATCGCATCGATGTCGAGATGCCGGGCCAGATGTCCGGCCAGACGGTCGAGCGCCAATTCGACCTCATCCTCGTAATTCAGCGTCGAAGACAGCGTTCGGCCCGCGATGCCCGCAAGAATGGCGGCACGGACGGCATCTGAGGCAAAGGCGCCATGCAGGTAGGTGCCGATCACGCGCCCATCGGTCGAGGCTGCTCCCTCCCGCCGCTCACCAACCCGGAAGGGCGCGCGTTGCGTGTCGGCCCCCTCGGTGCGGCCAAGATGAATCTCGTAGGCCCGACCTGACGATGCGCTGGGCGCATGGGTGAAATCGACCTCACGCACGGTCTTGCCAGGCTCCAGCACCGTCTCGACCTCGAGCATGCCGAGGCCTGGAGCCTCACCTGCCGGTCCCTCCAGACCATGAGTATCCTGCACGGTACGCCCGAGCATCTGGTAGCCACCGCAGAGGCCGATGACATGACCTCCGCGTCGGCGGTGGGCAGCGAGATCGATATCCCAGCCCTCGGCGCGCAAAGCCGCGAGATCGCGGAGCGTCGTCTTTGAGCCGGGCAGGATGACGAGATCGGCGTCGCCCRGCAGCGGCGCGCCACGGGTCACCATGACCAGTTCGACGGCGGCCTCCAGTTTCAGCGGGTCGAGATCGTCAAAATTGGCGATTCCCGGCAGTACGGGTACCGCGACCTTGAGCACGGCGCCGGCCGTGCGCACGCCGGAGGTCAGATCGAGCCCGTCCTCGGCCGGCAGGCGGGACGCTTCGGCGAACCAGGGCACAATACCGAGGCAAGGCCAGCCAGTCGCCTGCGAAATCGTGGAGATGCCGTCCTTGAAGAGTGCTGCGTCGCCACGAAAGCGGTTGATGGCAAAGGCCCTAATCATCTCGCGATCGGCGGCATCGAGCACGGCATGGGTGCCGACGAGACTGGCGATCACGCCGCCGCGATCAATGTCGCCGATCAGCAGCGCCGGAACGCCGGCCGCGCGGGCAAAGCCGAGATTGGCGATATCTCGCGCGCGCAGATTGGTCTCGGCCGGTGAACCGGCTCCCTCGACGAGAACGAGATCGGCCCCGGCGCTCAGCCGCTCAAAACTCTCCAGCACTTTCGGCAGGAAATCGCCGCGCCGCGCAAAATCGCCCGACGCGAGGTGGCCTGCGACGCGGCCCTGCAGCACGATCTGGCTGCCTGTGTCGCTCTCCGGCTTGAGCAGCACCGGGTTCATGTCGACATGCGGCGGCACGCGGGCAGCGCGGGCCTGAAGAGCCTGGGCGCGACCGATCTCGCCTGAAGCGGTCGCTGCGGCATTGTTCGACATGTTCTGTGGCTTGAACGGCCGCACCCTGAGGCCGCGATCGGCAAAGAGCCGACATAATCCAGCGACGAGCAGCGACTTTCCGACATTCGAGCCGGTGCCGAGAATCATCAGGGCGGGGGTGGGTTTGGGCGCGGCCATGGCGCTTGCTTAGGCGGCGCTCAGGGCGCGGGCAAGCAGGCGGCGATGGAGAGGGAGGGTCACCGGTTCACGCCAATATCCCGCAGCTCCAAAGGGGCGAAGAAACCGCGGGCGCCCGTCGTGAACCGGCGAAACGGAGATAAGCATTGACCGCTGATGAATGTCAACATTCATCATTCCATATTCTGTCAGGAGCATGAGGGCTTGCTTGAGCCGGTGCACAGGGCAGCGGGACATGGTAGAGGCCCAAGCTCTCTCGCACCCAAACTCGACAAGATTGCGATGAACCCGATCTTCTCCGCCCTTCAGACCAGCGTCTTCGAAGTGATGTCGCGGCTCGCGCGCGAGACCGGCGCCGTGAATCTCGGCCAGGGCTTTCCCGACGACCCGGGGCCCGAGGATGTGCGGCGAAAGGCCGCCGAGGCGGTGATGAACGGCTGGAACCAGTACCCGCCGATGATGGGCCTGCCGGAGCTGCGTCAGGCCTGCGCCACGCATTACAAGCACTGGCAGGGCCTTGATCTCGATCCGGACAGCGAGGTGATGATCACCTCGGGGGCAACCGAGGCGATCGCCGGCGCCCTGATGGCGTTGATCACGCCCGGTGACGAGGTCGTGCTGTTCGAGCCGATGTACGACGCCTATGTGCCGCTGGTGCGCCGGGCCGGCGGCATCCCGAAATTCGTGACCCTAACCCCGCCGGCTTTCGGCCTGAGCGAAGAGGCGCTGGCCAAGGCCTTTTCACCAAAGACCCGGGTCGTGCTGTTCAACAACCCGCTGAATCCGACCGCGACGATCTTCAGTGCTGCCGATCTCGATCTGCTCGCCGATTTCTGCATCCGGCATGACGCCGTCGCGATCTGCGACGAGGTCTGGGAGCATGTCGTCTTCGACGGCCGCAGGCATGTACCGCTGATGGCGCGGCCGGGCATGCGCGAGCGCACGGTGAAGATCTCGTCGGCTGGGAAGATCTTCTCGCTGACCGGGTGGAAGGTCGGGATGGTGATGGCGGCGCCCAATCTGATGCGCGTGCTCGCCAAGGCGCATCAATACATCACGTTTACCACCCCGCCGAACCTGCAGGTTGCAGTCGCCTATGGGCTCGGCAAGGATGATTCCTATTTCGACGGGATGCGCGCCGATTTCCAGCGCTCGCGTGATCGTTTCGCCAGCGGGTTGCAGGGTCTCGGTTTCAGCGTGCTGCCAAGCGTCGGCACCTACTTCCTCAATGTCGACATCGCGCCGCTCGGCGAGACCGACGACATCGCGTTCTGTCAGAGACTTGTCACGGAGAACGGTGTCGCCGCGATCCCGGTCAGCGCCTTCTATGCGGAGGGCGCCGTCAAGACGGTGGTGCGCTTCTGCTTTGCCAAGCATGACGCGACGCTCGATGCGGCACTTGAGCGGCTCGCGGACTGGAGGAAAGCGGCCTGAGCCGCGGAAGCCCCGCTCTCAGCTCTTGCGTAGTGTCTCGACCAGCCTGCCGGCCTTGATCAACGGCGCCTCGAGGCGCTTGGCATTCGCGGCGTGTCCACTGGCCCGCAAGGCTTCGATCGCGGACATGATCTGAGCGAGGGCCTGCTCGGCCAGGCCCCGATCACGGCGGCGTTCGGCGAGATGCAGGGAAGCCTGTCCGTGACTGGCCGTGGTTGCCGCCCAAAGGGAGGGTACGGTCTCGCGCCGGCGCTCCTCAAGCGCGGCAGAGAACAAGGCGAGGGCCTCTTCGAGCACGACGGGCTCGCTATAGCGCTCGCCCATGGCCGCTAGCACCCCACCCATCTGATGCTGCAACTCGGCCCAGCGCAGAGGCTCCCGCGCCCTGTCGACGGTCTTGGCAACCCTGTTGAAGCCGTTGAAAGCCCGCTCGAGCAGGGCGAGGTCCTTCCGGCGCGAACCGAGATCGGCGCGCGCGCGAGAAATCAAGTGCTCGGCCTCGAGCCAACGCGCCTCGTCACGACTTCGATCCCAGCGAGCAAGGACATCGGCGAACGCTGCAACCGCTTCCTCCAGCAGATCATCGTCCGCGCTGGCCTCACCCAGCATCGAGGCAAGTCGGCCAAAGCGGACCTTCAATCCATGCCAGAGGGCCGGCGCTTCATCCCGGCGGAGGTCTTCTAATGCCGCCCGGCAACGGCCGAGCGCCTCGACGCGTAGTTTGCCATCGCCGGACATCTCCGCAAGGCTCTCGAGCACGGCAGCGAAAGCGTCCTGGGCCCCGGCAAAGGCGACCGTATCCTCGAGGCTGTCGAAGCCCTCGAGCAAACGGCGCAGCAAGCCAATGGCCGCGTCATAGCCGTCTCGCCCACCGAAATCCTCGCTGATCCGCGCCAGCGCTTTCGCCTGGGCGAGAGCCAGGTCCCGACTGCGATCGAGATCGGCCAGACCGATGAGCGCAGACGCTTCGCCATAGCGGGCAGCGGCCTCGCGATAGGCCTCCGACGTCATGCGCAGAAAGCTGATCGCCGCCCGGTCGGTGCGGTTCCCGCCGGCCGTGAGCCGCTGGGCGACCGTCAGCGCCGAGAGATCGGTCGAGCCGCCGATCACTTGGAGCTCGGCCTGAGCCAGCGCCTTGTCCGCATCGGCGAAGCGGCCGGCGGCAAGCGCTGCCGCCGCCTCGCTTCGCAGATGCCGGGTGGCCTCGTCGCCAAGTGGATCGCCGAGTCGACCTGCTACTGCGAGGAAATCCTGCGCCTTGCGGTCAAGCAGCGCTTCCACGGGAAGCGCTGCGCCGGGTCGGCGCCTGCGCCGGGTCGGCGC